>CAZCZR010000013.1:0-27155 GCA_964503455.1 uncultured Lachnospiraceae bacterium
CGGTAAAACGGCATAAAGCAGCGTTTACGGGAAAATATCCGAATAAAAAAGCCTTCTGCGGATCCGTTTCTCCGCAAAAGACTTTATATATTCAATTGATTTTTATGATCTCGAAACCCTAACAAGCCTCTTTTGCGGCGAATACGGACATTCTTAGATCTTAACGGCGGGTGCGCCGGCGTCCGCCCCGATTTTAACGCTATCGGCGCGGTGCTTTTTTATCAATTGCCTATCGGCTCAAAATCCTCTGCTCCGTGCTTGCATATGGGACACACAAAATCGGGCGGAAGAGTATCGCCCTCGTAGACATATCCGCAGATCTTGCAGACATAGCCCTTCTTCCCTGAATTTTCGGTCTTTTCAGGCTTTGGCTTTATGTTTTCGAGGTAATAGCTGTAGGTAACGGACCTTTTATCCGAGAGTGTTTTCGCGTCAATAACGTCCGCGATAAAAAGCAGATGCGTGCCGCAATCAACAGTATTTACGACTTCGCAGGACAGATACGCGTTTGAGTATTGAGTAAGGTACAAAAGTCCGTTTTCGCTCTCGGCAGTATAGCCGCAGCCGTCAAGCTTGTCCGACCTTCTGCCCGAGGCGAAGCCGAAGCGCTTAAACACTTCAAACGGAGCGTCCTCGGACAGCACCGACACATTGAATCTGCCTGTTTCGGCGATCATCTCGCACGTATAGTTAGTCTTGTTCACCGCCACGGTCACGCGGTTTGGATTTGACGTCACCTGTCCGACGGTGTTTACGATACAGCCGTTTTCCTTGTACTCGTTCTTTGCCGTAAGCACGAACAGTCCGTAGCTTAGCTTGTACATTGCTGTTTTATCCATATTATCACGCTCCTTGATTGACCGAGTCCGCTATCTCATCCGCCATTTTCTCCAAAAGCTCCTCTGTTGCCGCGTTGACGGTCGATTTAATATTGATTCTTGTTTCGAGTATCGTTGTGTTTTTGAGCGGCTCAAGAATTGCCGCCATTTGCTTTGCCGCTGTGGCTGCCCAAGTGCCGTTGTCGATAAGGGCGATTGTGCGGTTTTGCAGGTTGTGGGCGGCTATTTCGTGAAGCAGCGTTTCCATAGGCGGGAATATGCCCGCATTATAGGTGGACGACGCGAACACGATATGACTGCATCGAAAAGCCTCCGACACGATATACGACGGATGCGTCACCGACACATCGTATACCCTTATGCCCTTTATTCCCCTGTCCGCAAGCTTTGAAGCAAGAATGTCCGCCGCGTTAGCCGTGCCGCCGTAAACCGAGCCGTAAGCGATCATGACAGCTCTGTCCTCCGGCTCGTAAGCGCTCCATTTCATATACTTTCCGACAAACTCGCCGATATTTTCTCTCCATACCGGACCGTGCAGCGGACAGAGCATATTTATTTTCAGCGCGGATGCTTTCTTTAAAAGCGCCGCTGTCTGAACACCGTATTTTCCGACAATATTCGTGTAATAGCGTCTTGCCTCCGTCATGTCAAAGTCCGTTTCGTCAGCGAAAATATTGCCAGAGATCGCCCCGAAGGTGCCGAACGCGTCAGCCGAGAACAGTATTCCGTCGGTGCTGTCATAGGTCACCATAGTTTCCGGCCAGTGTACCATCGGAGCCATTACGAAGGTAAGGGTGCGTCTGCCAAGCTCAAGAGTGTCGCCCTCTTTTACGGCAACGCTTTCAAAATCCGCGATGTCGGGGAAGAACTGCTTTATCATATTAAGCGCCTTCGCGTTCGTGACAACAACAGCCTCCGGCCACAGACGCAGCACCTCGGCAAGCGAAGCCGCGTGGTCGGGCTCCATATGGTTTATTATAATATAATCAAGCCTTCTGCCGCCGAGGACGTGAGCGATATTTTCCGTAAGCTGCCGTGTCACGGCAGCATCGGCAGCGTCCAAAAGAGCGGTCTTTTCATCGGTAATGACATATGAATTGTATGACACGCCCGAGGGTATGGGGTAGACATTTTCAAACAGCGCCAGCCGTCTGTCGCTTGCGCCGACCCAGTAAAGCTCCTCCGCTATCTTTTTTGTATTGTGCATTGTAATCATCTCCGTTAAAATTCTGTCAAAGCTTTATAGCTGTATTATACACCCGATATATGCCATCTGTCAATAGGCAGGATGTATTAATTATTCGTTCAAAAGGTCATCCATTTCATCCGTGAGCCTTGCGAAAAGCTCCAAAGCGTCTGACACGGGTTTTTGCGAGGTCATGTCCACGCCGGCGGTTTTTAAAAGCTCCACGGGCGTTTTTGAGCAGCCGCCCTTAAGGAATGAGAGGTAGTCCGCCACAGCAGTCTCCCCCTCGGAGAGGATCCGCTGTGAAAGCGCTATCGCCGCAGAATATCCCGTTGCGTACTGGTACACGTAGTAATCATAGTAAAAATGCGGTATCCGCGCCCATTCATACGCAATATCCGTGTCAATCGTCATATCATCGCCGAAGTACAGCTTGTTCAGATCATAATACAGCTTGCACAGCGCGTCGGCGTTAAGGCTTTCGCCTCGCTCGGCGCGCCGGTTTATCTCAAGCTCAAACTCGGCGAACATCGTCTGGCGGTAAAGAGTGGTGCGGAACTGTTCGAGGAAGTAGTTTATCAGGTACGCTTTTTTGCGCCTGTCGGAGGTGTTTTTAAGCAGATACTGCATCAAAAGCGCCTCGTTGCACGTTGAAGCGACCTCCGCCACAAAAATAACATAGTCCGAATACACCACCGGCTGATTATTGTTCGAGAAGTACGAGTGTATCGCGTGACCCATTTCATGAGCGAGAGTGAACATGGAGTCAAGGCGGTCGTTGTAGTTCAAAAGCACATAAGGATGCACTCTTGCGCCCGCCGAATACGCTCCGCTGCGCTTGCCCTTATTTTCGTACACGTCTATCCAGCCCTCGGAAAATCCCTTGTCAAGCACAGCCAGATACTCATCGCCCATAACGGACAGCGCTTCACGCACTGTCTTTTTTGCGTCCTCGAAGCTTATCTTCTCATCCGCGTCGGCAACTATCGGCGCGTACAGGTCATACATATGCAGCTCGTCAAGTCCCATAAGCTTTTTTCTGAGCCGCACATACTTGTACATAGGCTCCATATCTGCGCGGACTGCCGATATGAGGTTTTCGTACACCTCGACAGGCACGTTTGAGGAGTCAAGAGAAGCTTCAAGCGTGGAACCGTAGCGTCTTGCCCTTGCTGAGAATATCAGCTGCTTCACCTGCGCCGAAAGCATTGCGGCAGCTGTGTTTTTGTACGCCTTGTAAGATGAGTACATGGACTCGAAGGCGTTTTTGCGAAGCACGCGGTCGGGCGAGTTCATAAGCGAGATGTAAGTGCCGTGGGTCACAGTGCGGACGTTTCCGTCCGAATCGGCGGCGGGAGGGAAGGTAAGATCGGCGTCGGCGAACATCGAATAGATATTCTCCGGCGACTGCGCGCTGTCAGAGGCAAGAGCCAGTATGCGCTCCTCCGCGTCTGAAAGAACGTGCGCCTTTTTGCGGCGGATGTTTTCTATGTGAGTGCGGTATACCTCAAGCTGCGGCTCTTCATTGAAGAAGCGCTCAAGCACCTCGTCATCGGGAGCCGTTATCTCCGGCGTGTCAAAAGACGTAAGCGGAAAAAGCTCGGCAAAGGCCGCCGACAGCTCATCGCACATAGCCTGATATACGGGATTTGCCGTGTCCTCGTCAAGTCTGCGCTGGGCGTAGTTTAAAAGCGAGTCGATCAAAACCGACAGCTCGTCCGAAAGACGCAGATATTTTAAAAGGCTGTCCGCGCTTTCGCAAAGCTTTCCCCTGAATCCCGAAAGTATCGGTCCGAAGCTCTTGAGCCGTTCAAGATCCGCCCGCCACAGCTCGTCCGCAGTGTATATGTCCTCAATTTTCCACATATATTTTTTATCCGCATCGCACCTTGAAGGGATAGTATTTGCCATTATATTCCGGTCCTTTCATATATTTATTTTCCGTTTAATTTAAGCTTTCGCTTCCTTTTATCTTCGTACATACGCTCATCAGCGAGCTTTATCAGGCTTTCGCTCTCGATTCCCTCGTCCGGGCATACAGCCATGCCGACCGAGAAGCTTATCGGTATGCGGATATTGCCGCAAGCCGTTATATATTCGGACATCTGTTTAAATTCCGGCGGAGAGGGAATATCGATGCGCAGGGTGTATTCTCCGCCCGTGATAAGCGCGAGAGACGAGTTTATTCTGACTATGGAGCGCACTATTTCTTTATCAAGGTAGCGTGAGATCATAACGAATATCAGCGCGAATATTATACCCGCATAAAAAAGCAGCCGCGCCGATCGTTTCAAACGAGTCCGCCGACACGGCCAAAAGCACCGCGCCGCCGCTGTCCGTTTCCTCAAAGGAGCGCGCCGCGGCGAATACCTCTGCGATGCAATGTTCCCCGCTTTTTTTGCGCCATGACCGGCTCTATCCGCCGAAAAAGACGCTCTGACGCGGTTTCCGCAGCCTTCATGCCTCCGCGTATGAAAACTCCCGCGTTTATCATGACAAGCAGCGCAGCCACGGCAGCAAACGTCATCATAAGAAGCCTTTGTATATTCTGTTTCATAGTCTTTATCCCCCTGCTTAATTTCGGGGGGGGGGGGGTGCATTTTTAAAAAATAATGTATTTTATGCATCCCCATTATATATTTTACTATATAGTAGCATATTTTATTAAATTTGTCAATCCCAAAATATGAGAAAACACGGCGCAGACCGCCGGTCTTGATTCCATGCCGTGCGCTGCGGCGGGCCGAAGCGGCATCAGACGCGTATACTTTAAAGGACGGTTACAGAATGTTCATTCGTACAAAAGCAGATTTGACTGTATTTTTGTATTGCAATTATTTGCGGATAGGTGTATAATTAAAAAAATCAGCATTTGCGGGAGGCGACATATATGTCTTTTTTAATGGTTGCGTTAGGGGGAGCTTTAGGAGCTTCCGGGCGATATGCGATAAGCTTACTGCCCGTGAAAAGCATATTCCCTATATTGACCCTTATAACAAATCTCATAGGAGCGATAGTTATCGGCTTTATCGCGGGGATAGCAAGCGCGAAAGAAAACATATCGCCGAATTTGGTGCTGTTTGCAAAAACAGGGATATGCGGCGGTTTTACAACATTTTCAACGTTTTCTTTGGAAGCGTATGACTTATTCGGCGCGCGGCAATATTTATTAGGGAGCGCTTATGTATGCTTAAGCGTAGTATTTTGCATTATGGGAATATGGTGCGGTAAAAAGATCTCCATGGTTTTTATATAGATCCCGTTGTTACCGTTTGCGCATACGGTGCGCCCCTGTATAATTAAAATTAAATCCGGCAGGGCGCGGCTGAAAGACTTCGGCGCGATATGCCGGAAAAGGCAAGGGACAGCGATTATCTGTCTATGACATTTTCATCGGTCCTTTTTATGTGATTGCCGATGATCTCGGAGAGATCGCTCACCGTAACGAAGGCCGATTTGTCGCTGTCGTGGATGATATTCTTAACTATCGATATTTCCACACGGGTTATGACACAGTAGAGCAACGCCTTTTTGCCGCTCACGAGTCCCTCGCCCTCAAGCATTGTGCAGGTGCGCCCAAGCCGCTTGTATATCTCATCGGCGATCGCTTTGCCGTCATCGGTTATGACCATGATCGCCTTTGCCTGTTCAAGTCCCTCTTCAACCACGTCTATGATCTTGAAGGTGATAAAATACGTAAGCAGGCTGTACATTGCTCTGTCCCAGCCGAAGAACAGTCCGGCGGCTCCGAAAATAATAATATTCATAATCAGAATGACCTGACCGACCGAAAAGGATGTTTTTCTGCTTATGAGCAGCGCGACTATCTCGGTGCCGTCAAGGCAGCCGCCGTAGCGAAGGACAAGTCCGACGCCGGCGCCTAAAATGATCCCGCCGAACACAACCGCAAGCAGCTCCGTTTCGGTGACGTTCGCGACATCGCTAAACACCTCAAGCATTACGGAGAACAGAAGCATACCGTAAATCCCGCGAACAAAAAACCACTTGCCCATCTGCTTAAAGCCGATTATAAGAAACGGCAAATTCAGCGCGATAATAAAGATACTCATGTTTACGGGCGTCAGCTTGTCAAGTATTATGCTGATGCCGGTGATCCCGCCGTCAAGAATGGTTGACGGGATCAAAAATTCCTCCAGCGCGAACGCGGCAAGCACCGCGCCCGCCGTTATCATCAGCATCGGAAATACATAGTCCTTGAAAATATGTTTGAATGTCATTTTATATAACACGCTCCTTTTTGACCGGATAGCTTCGGCTGCCGTATCACACAGCCGCGCATTTCAAACCGGCGCTATTATATATGCAGCATATATATTATAGTATCATAAATTCCGCAAATTGGCAAGCCTATATCGTGAAAATTTGAATTTTATCCGAACAAATGAAAAATCAGCCGCCATATGCAAAGAAACGGCAGGCAAGCCATTTTTTTAAAGGCAAAAAATTTTATATTCAGACTTTAAAACACGCTTTACATTTTTATAATATTGTGTTATAATATTAACAACAATAATTTGGGGAGAGGGAGCAAATGAAATACAACGGGAAAACGGTTCCGGGAGTAGTCGTAAAAAGGCTTCCGAGATATTACAGGTATCTCGGCGAGCTTTTAAAGCAGGATATAATGCGTATATCCTCCAACGCGCTGAGCGGCAGGATGAATGTCACCGCATCTCAGATAAGACAGGATTTTAACTATTTCGGCGGTTTCGGTCAGCAGGGGTACGGATATAACGTTGAGTATCTGTATAACGCCATAGGCGAGATACTGGGTCTTAACAACAGATACAGAACCGTTATAGTGGGAGCCGGAAACCTCGGAAGAGCGCTTGCAAAGCACAGCACATTCGCGAAACGCGGCTTCGTACTTACGGGTATTTTCGATATAGATCCGGAGCTTATCGGAAAAGTTATAAACAATGTGGAAATCATGCCTATGTCTGAAATCGACAGGTTCATGGAGGAAAATGAGGTCGATATAGCTATCCTCGCGGTACCCAAGACAGCGGTTCAGGGAGCGGCGGACAGGCTTATAGCAAACGGCATTAAGGGTCTTTTGAACTTTTCTTACGCGGAGATCAACACAGAAAACAAGCATATTGTGATCGAGAACGTCCATCTTTCCGATGCTTTGATGACGCTTTCATGCGAGATAAAGCAAATGGAGGAGAACGGCGGGTATGACGAAGCCGAAGAAACGGAACAGGGAGTTCGGGCATGAGTACTATAGCGTTTGTGGGCAAAAGCGGCACGGGTAAAAGCCACCGCGCCATAATGGTGGCAAAGAATAACGGCGCCGATGGCATAATCGATGACGGCTTGCTCATATCCGACAACAAGGTGATAGCCGGCAGCTCCGCGAAAAGAGAGGCTACCAAGATAGCCTCCGTAAAGCACGCTCTTTTTCGCGAGAAATTCTATGCCGATGAGGTCAAAAACGCCATAAGAAAGCATGGTCTTGAGTCGGTGATGATACTCGGCACCTCGGAGCGTATGGCGCAGCAGATCGCCGGGAATCTCGGACTTCTGCCGATAACGAAATTTATCCGCATAGAGGACGTCGCAACGCCGGAGGAGATCAATATAGCGCAGGATATGCGCCTTAATCAGGGCAAGCATATTATCCCTGTGCCTACATTTGAGATAAAGAAGGACTTTTCCGGCTACTTTATGCATCCATTGAAAAGCATAAAGGAGAGCCGCCAGCCGCTCGCGGCGGGGGACAAGACCATAGTCCGCCCCACCTACAGCTATCTCGGAAATTATGAGATCTCGGATAATGTGCTTATATCCATAACGCGTCATGAGATCCTTAAATTCGGCGAAGTAGCGGAGATAAACGATGTTTTTATAAGAAAGTCCAGTCACGGCGCGCATATTGATATTACCTTAAAAATGCGCTACGGCACCGATATACACGAAACCGCCGTGCGTATTCAAAAGCGTGTAAGATACTGTGTGGAAACCTTCACATCGGTAAACGCCCGCAGAGTAAATGTGCTGGTAAAAGGTATAGTTAGGTAAGCGGCTTGCACACGCACAGAAAGGAAACAATTGCGGCGAGGTTATATAACCTTATCTTTAACCGTGATGTGATTTAAAAAAAGAAACAACAAAACAAAGAAGCAGTATATCCCGTGATTGTGAGATATACTGCTTTTTGTATAATAATTAAATAATCATTGTGCTGCCCTAAACGAAAAGGCGTTACTTTGCTTTTTTGTAAAGCTTTTCAAGGGCTTCTTTGCCGAAAAGGTAGGTGTTATTGCAGAACTGGCATACCATTTCAGCCTCGCCCTGCTCATCTATAAGTGAACGAAGCTCGTCCTTGCCTATGGAGATGAGTGCGCTTTCCATGCGTTCCTTTGAGCATTTGCACTTATACATAGGCGTTACGGCGTTGTTGTCGATAAGCATTGAAAAACCGTCTGTTATACGGAAAATAATATCCTCGGCGCTCATGCCGCTGTGGATCATGGTAGTTACCGGGTCGATATGCTTTATTATTTCCTCAAGCTTTGCGGCTGTTTCGTCAGTGGCCTCCGGCATAAGCTGGAGCAAAAAGCCTCCCGCGGCAAGCACAGAGCCGTCAGTATCCACCAAAACCCCCAGTCCGACTGATGTGGGGATCTGTTCGCTTTTCGCAAAGTAATACGTCAGATCATCGGCTATCTCACCGGAAACAAGGGGTATCTGCCCGATATACGGCTCCTTCATGCCGAGGTCGCGTATAACGCTTAAATATCCGTTTCCTACTCCGCCGCCCACGTCAAGCTTGCCCTTGCTGTTTAAAGGGCGTTCGACATACGGATTTACCACATAGCCTCTTACGGCGCTGTCGCGGTCCGTCACGGCGACTATCATTCCGAGAGGACCGTCGCCTTTTATCTGTATCGTGACCGAGTCGCTTTCGTTTTTGAGCGATGCGCCCATAAGAGCCGCCGCCGTAAGAGTCCTTCCCAAAGCGGCTGTAGCCACGGGATAGGTATGGTGTATTTTCTGAGCCTCGTTTACAAGGCTTGTGGTGACGGCAGCGAATACGCGTATGCCGCCGTCGATGCTGTTTCCTCTTAAAAGTATATCCTGCATTTAAAATTCCCCTATATAATTTATATGGCTTGCGTTAAGTAATCAATATTAAAGAATGTACTTAATGCGGACCGGAAAATCGAATAAGTCCGGAAAAATAATATAAAAGCCCTATTCAATTTCATGCGGTGTTAAAGCGTTATTGCAGCGCGACGTAGGCGGTATAATCGCCTTTTATTCTTGTTCCGTCGGGAGTTGAGAAAGTAACGGGCAGCGAGTAGTAGCCGGCGGAAAGTCCCGATACATCGGCCTCGGCTGTTATATTCTCCGCCGAAAGGTCATTGTCAAGGGTTTCGACGCTGACTGTAATGCTGACGTCCGCTGCGGAGCTTACGCCGTCGGAAAGATTTTCAAGATTTACCGGAACCTCCAGCGTTTTTTTCGCATACACGTCCGCGCTGACGGTAAACACATCATATCCGTCCGGGATAAATACGTCATCGGTTTGCTGAAGGTCAAGGGATATATTCTGTGTCCCCGCCGAAAGCCCGTCCGGAATGAAGGTCGCTTTTATCACCGGTGTTTGCGCGTCATTATCCTTCACTCCTACCGTAAGAGCGTTTCGTATCACGGCGGTGCCGTTCTCGTTATCGGCGCCGCTGATTTCGATTGTATATCCTTCGGCTGTTCTTTCGGAGATTTCCGGTATTATGTCAGCCGGCTTTTTTTTGTATACAATGCTCTCGACTTCAAGCTTGTTGTCGATACGGACGCCGTTTGAATCGAGTACGGAAATAGTCTGTGAATGATCCGCCACCTTGTCGTCGGCGTCCATAAAGGATATAAAGTGATCTTTTATGATGTCTTTTTCAATCGCGGAATTATCCACATCTATAAGAATATGATCCACATTTGCAAGCTCCGACGCTGCTCCCGATACGGGCGCGGCTTTTTTTACCGGGTGCGAGTCAACAAAGCAGTCACCGTTGTCGGCGGTGCTTCGCACCTCTACGGGAAGCTCCTTTGTAATAAGATTGTCAACATTTATCGACACATCGTCAAACCGCGCGTTGACAGTAACTCCCGAAGGCTTGCCCGATATGCTCCAGTCGCAGTTTTGCTCCCCCGACTCGGTTATGCCCGAAAGATCCACGTCTATTGTTATGCTTTTGGTAGCCTTGACTATTTCCGAGCGTGAGCCGTGTATACGGAGCGTATACTGCGCGGGCTTTTCAAGAGGCAGCACCACAAGTCCTCTGTCTATAAGCAGGTTTTCGTTTAAGAACCTGACGCGTGAGGAGTCTATCTGTATATTTTTATCTATTTCCGCGCCTATGCCGAAAGCGACAACCGCCCATATGACAATAGCGCCGGCGATCGAGGCGATAAGGGTATGGAGCTTTGTTTCCGAGAGCTTTGCCCGTTTTTTCTTTCCTGTCATTTTTTCATCACCTTCCAGAACTGCATGAAATTAAGTCCGGATTTTTGAATCACAGGACGCATTGCCTTGAGTATCGCCTTGGCAAGGGGTTCCGAGTCAAGATTTCTTGTAAGCGAGCCGTTTACCGCAAGCGAGATCTTGCCGGTCTCCTCGCTCACGACTATAACGAGGGCGTCCGACGCTTCGGAAATGCCCAGAGCCGCGCGGTGGCGCGTGCCAAGCTCTCTTGAAAGTCCGGTGTTGTATGTAAGCGGAAGAAAACATCCCGCCGCCATGATCTTATCCCGCCGGATGATGACCGCTCCGTCGTGAAGCGGAGTGTTCGGCACAAATATATTTTCAAGCAAAGACGAGGTGATATCGGAATTGATACGGGTGCCGGTTTTCATTATTTCACCGAGCTTTGTTTCGCGTTCCATAACGATAAGCGCACCGGTTTTTGACGCGGACATATGCATTGTGGCGGTGACTATCTCCTTAACGCAGCTTTCAAGCTCAATCTCCTCCGAACGCTGGGTTGTGGTTACTATATCGAGAAGCTTTCCTATCTTTGATTGGCCTATTTTTTCCAAAAGGCTGCGAAGCTCCGGCTGGAAGATAACGATAACGGCTATCATTCCGTAGTCAAGCAGCTTGCCCATTATGGTGTGCAGAGCCGACAGATTCATATATGCCGACAGCTGCCATATTACAATAAAGAGGATTATGCCCTTTACAAGCTGAATGGCGCGCCGCTCCCTAAGCCAGTTAAGAAGATGATATGTTAAAAACGCGACTATTGCTATATCTATAAAATCCGTGATTCGGATTATGCGCAGATAATCCGCCACGGTCTCCAAGATCCGCGGAAGTGAACTCATGCGACCCCTCCTTTCAGAAGTGTATTATATTATATTTTACATTATACACTATTTATTTTGTTTTGACCAGTCCTTTTTGCAAAAAAATAAAAAAATTTTCGTTTTGGGTATTGCGAAAACAAAAAAAGTGTGATATAATATATAAATCAATGACATTGCGATAATAATGGCGATGAAGACCGGGCCTGTGCGATCGGAACTCCCGAACCGTGTCAGATGGGGAACCAAGCAGCACTAAGAGATGCTTTCGATGTGTTACAGAAAACTCGGTCGGAGCCTTATTATTTTTGTTCGGGCGCTGTTTCAATAGAGTTTGAGACAGCTTTTTTAACGATTGTTAGGAGCTTGGAAAATGGCATATCAAGCTATTTACAGAAAATGGCGTCCTCTTGTATTCGAGGATATCATAGGTCAGAGCCATGTGACACAGGCACTGAAAAATCAGATACTGACCAACAGGATCTCCCACGCGTATCTCTTTTCGGGAACGCGCGGCACCGGCAAGACTACCGCCGCAAAGGTGTTTTCCAGAGCGGTCAACTGTCTTAACAACAAAAACGGTTCTCCGTGCAATGAATGTGAGGTGTGCAAAGGCATACTGAACGGAAGCATCTTTGATATAGTGGAGCTTGACGCGGCGTCCAATAACAAGGTGGATGACATACGCGGTCTTATAGAGGACGTAGGCTATGCCGCCACACAGGCAAAATACCGTGTTTACATTATTGACGAGGTGCATATGCTTACGACAAGCGCTTTTAACGCGCTTTTGAAAACTCTTGAAGAACCGCCGGAATACGTTATTTTTATCCTTGCTACCACAGAGGCGCACAAGGTACCCGAAACAATACTTTCACGCTGCCAAAGGTTCGATTTCAAGCGCATACGTCCGTCGGATATAGTGGTAAGAATGAAAGAGATCACGCACGCTGACGGGATCAGCATCTCTGACGAGGCTTTAAGGCTGATAGCGCGTCTTGCCGAAGGGTCGATGCGTGACGGGCTGAGCATACTTGAGAGGGTGGTTTCCGCAAGCAGCGGCGATATATCCGTCAGTGATGCCGTGTCCGTGCTGGGCATAGCCTCGGCCGATACGGAATTTTCCATGGCGGGGCATATACTTGCCCATGACGCAAAGGCTATACTGGAGCTTGTGGGCGACATCCTTTCGGACGGCGCCGATCTGAATGTGTTTATAACAAATCTTATAAAGCATTTCCGCGATCTGCTTGTATGCAAGATAACGGACAAGCCGTTCGAGGTTTTGGATTATTCGGACGATGATTTGACAAGGCTTTCGCATCAAGCCAACAAAGCCACGTATGATGAGATCTCCAATATAATATCTCTGCTTAACAAAGCCGTGTCCGACGCAAAGTGGGTAAAGACGCCGAGGGTCATATATGAGCTGGCGCTTATCAAGGCGGCGAGACCGGAGCTTGACGAGAGCAGGGAATCGCTCGGAGCAAGGCTTTCGCGGGCGGAGGAGATGATCTCGGAGCTTGAGGACAAAATCAGAGAGGGCATAACCGTAACTGTCGCAAAGGAGGACGCCCCCGAAGAAAAGCCCGCAGAAAAGGAAGCGAAGAAACAAGTTTCGGGGAGGCTTTTCGTTCCCATACCGCCGGAGAAAATGAACAACGCGAATCCGATCGTGATAGCGGCGAAAAAGTGGGATAAAATATCCAAGGCGCTGTTTCGGTCAGTGCCGTATCTGGCGCCGGTGCTTCTTGACAGAAAGATAGCCGTTGACGGCGAGGGAATACTGCTCTTGTTCGAGCGCAGCGAGGCGACTTCAAAGCAGATAGGCACACAGCATATCAACGGAATTAAGTCCCGCTTTAAAAAGCTCAGCGGCGTGGACTGCAATATAAAGCTTGTGTTCCGCGACGAGGTCGAGGACGCTATAGTCGATATATGGACTTTGCCCGAGCCGAAGGAAGCGGCTCCGGAGCCTGTTAAGGACAAAGACGGAGCTTCCGGCATCGAGCGGGGAACGGACCAAGATCCCAAGTCCGACGATGCGCAAGAGGCGCCAAAATCCGAGGATGACATCCCCGAACAGGAAAACGCCTTGGAACAAGAGAGCTTGCAAAAGAGTGAAGCGCAAACCGAAATCAAGACAGGGGAAGATCCGTTCGAAAGGTTTTTAAGGCGTTATCCCGATTTGGTAGAGCGTACCGACAAAAGCGATTTTCTTGATTACAGCGCTGACAGCGATTCCTTTGTCCAGTCGTCCTTGGGCGCTTCCGATGAAGAGGATGACGAGGAGGAGTTTTTAGAGCCGGACGAGATAGACGGCGAAAATGAATAACGGTTTATTTATTATAAATAATATATTGAGAAAAATTTAACGGAGGTTATAATAATGGGAAAATATAAAGGATATTCGGGCGCGGGCATGAATACCAACAAAAACATGAACAATGTTATCAAGCAGGCGCAGAAAATGCAGGAGGAAATGGAGCGCGTACAGAGCGAGCTTGAGGAGCGGACCGTACAGGCGTCCGTAGGAGGCGGAGCCGTAGAGGCGGAGGCAAACGGCAAGAAGGAGATCCTTTCGATAAAGATCAAGCCGGAGGTTGTGGATCCCGATGACGTTGAAACGCTTGAGGACCTTGTAATGCTTGCGGTCAATGACGCGATAAAGAAGGCTGACGATATGATGACAGAGGGAATGAGCGCCGTTACGGGCGGACTCAATATTCCCGGTCTGTTTTAATGCATCCCGCGGCGATTGAGGAGCTGATCGAGTCCTTTGAGCAGCTCCCCGGAATCGGCAGAAAGAGCGCGGAAAGGGCGGCGTTTTATATACTTGAGCGCATGGATAAGACAGATGTGTTCAGAATGTCCGACTGTATAAGGCGCGCCAAGGAAAGCGTTAAGTTCTGCCCGGAGTGCCAGAATCTGACCGATACCGTCCCGTGCAAAATATGCTCATCAACAAAGCGCGACCGTTCCACGGTTTGCGTTGTGGAGAGTCCTGAGGATGTGAACGCCATTGAAAACACCCGCGAATATATGGGACTTTACCATGTTCTTCACGGCGCGCTGTCGCCCATGGAGGGGATAGCGCCGGAGGATATACGCATAGCGGAGCTGGTGGAGCGTGTAGGCGCGGGCGAGATAAAAGAGGTCATAATGGCAACCAATCCAACGGTGAACGGCACCGCGACAGCGGTATATATATCAAAGCTTTTAGCGCCGTTCGGCGTAAAGGTGACGCGAATAGCTCACGGCATACCGATCGGCAGCGATATAGAATATGCCGACAAGATGACGATTATTAAGGCGCTGGAGGGCAGACGGGAGATATGATCTTGCCTCTGCGGCGAATAGGATTTTGAAAAACAAAAAAACAACTGCCGTATCAAGGGTCATATTCCCTGTACGGCAGATTTTTTATCCGAGTATTTTTTCGCGCCAGACCGCGGTAAGGCGTTCAAGGCTCCACGCGGCGTTGGCGGGACTGGTCGAGGGCAGCGCGACGGCTTCGCGTCCGACGGCTTTTTGCTGATACCTTTTGTACATTGAGGCTGCTTTGCCGCCGTTTGTAAAGATACGCTCTATCGGGGCGTTTTTTAATATGACGCTTATATCGTTCGGCACGGCATTTTTAATGGTGGAATCGCCGGAGCCTGTTATATCGCAGCTTGCGATAACATCCCAAAGCGCGATGCCGTTTGCGTGAAGAAACGATTTCTTTTCCTCAACAGCCGCAGGACACGGACAGTTCATCACGGCGGACAGCACCCGCCAAAAACGGTTTTGCTTATGCCCGTAGAAAAATCCTTCTTCACGGGATTTCACGGACGGGAACGAGCCGAGTATCAGTATGCGTGAGCGGCTGTCATAGAGCGGAGGTATGGTGTGGATGAGATGTTCCTGTTCCATAGCTCACCTCAATTCCACGATTGTAACGCCGCTTTCTCCCTCGCCGAATTTGCCTAGACGGTACGATTTTACATTTTTATATCTTCTCAGACACTCATGAACGGCTTTCCTCAAAGCTCCTGTGCCTTTGCCGTGTATGATGGTCACAGGCGATACGGAGGCAAGATAGCAGTCGTCGAGAAATTTTTCAACATTCATTACGGCTTCTTCCGGCATCTGACCGCGAAGATCTATCTCCGTTGCCGCGGTTTTGGTTTTGGAGTCAAAGGAGCGCGAGGTTCGGGCGTACTTTTCAGTCATGACTTTTGTGCTGTTATCCTCTATGCGTTTCAGGTTTGTGATATGCGCGTCAAGCTTTATAAGTCCCGCCTGAACGCGCACCGTTCCGGTTTTATCCGGCGCGGATAATACAGTCGCGTCCTGATTCATATCGATTATGCGCACCGCGTCGCCGGGTTTAAGATCCTTCGGCGGCTTGACAAAGGTCTTTTTAGGCTTTTTCGCCCGCGCCATAGCCGCGTCGATCGTGTCCTCCTTTTCCTTGAGCTTTTCGCGCATCTGTCTGGTCTTTTCATCAAGACCGATGCTTGCCGCGCCTTGCTGACGCATTTTTTCAAGCTCGCGTATGATAGAGTTTGCCTCGTCCTTGGCGTCCATGACAAGCAGCTTGGCTTCACGCCGCGCTTCTTCAAGTATGCGCGATTTGTTTTCCTTCAGCTTTATCCTGTCCTGCTCGACCTGTTTTCTGAGGTCTTTAAGCTCACGCTTCATACGCGCCGCTTCTTCGCGCTCCTCGGCTGCTTTTACGCGATTTATCTCAAGATCGGTGATAACGTCCTCAAACCGGATATTCTCGTCCGATAGAAGCTCATTCGCCCGGGCGATCACTCTCTCGTCAAGTCCCAGACGCTTTGAAATGGCAAAAGCGTTCGATTTGCCCGGCACGCCTATGAGCAGACGGTACGTGGGCCGAAGCGACTGCACGTCAAACTCGCACGACGCGTTCTCCACGCCGTCCGTAGAAAGCGCGAACAGCTTCAGTTCGCTGTAGTGCGTGGTTGCCACTGTTCTTACATTGCGAGCGCGCAAAAATTCAATGACCGAAACGGCAAGCGCGGCTCCCTCGGTAGGATCGGTTCCGGCGCCCAGCTCGTCAAAAAGCGCCAAAGACGCCGTGTCGATGTTTTCAAGTATATTTACAATATTTACCATGTGCGACGAAAAGGTTGAAAGGCTCTGCTCTATGCTCTGCTCATCGCCTATATCCGCGAACACCGAGGAAAATACGGCGGCTTCGCTGCCGGGTCTGCACGGGAGATGAAGTCCCGCGGCCGCCATGAGCGAGAAAAGACCTATGGTTTTTAACGTGACCGTCTTGCCGCCGGTGTTGGGACCGGTTATAACGAGAGTATCGAACTCGCCGCCGAGATATATATCGTTTGCCACGACCTTGTCGGGATCGATAAGCGGATGGCGCGCCTTTTTTAAGACTATCCTGCCCTCGTCGTTCAGCGACGGCTCGTTGGCGTTCATATCAAGCGAAAGCCTGCCCTTGCAGAAGATAAAGTCCAGCTCCGATACGCAGGCGCAGTCCGTGAACAGCGTGTGCGCGTTATCCGCCACAAGAGCCGATAATTCCGCTAAAATACGCTCGATCTCCTGTTCCTCGCGGTTTTGAAGGTCGCGTATCTCGTTGTTGGAGGACACTACAGTCATCGGCTCGATAAAAAGCGTCGCGCCGCTTGCGGAGGTGTCATGCACGATGCCGGGTACATCCGCGCGGTACTCGCTCTTTACGGGGATAACGAAGCGGCCGGAACGCGTGGTCACGATAGGATCCTGCAGAAATTTTTTGTAATGCTGCGAGTGTATCATACCGTTGAGAGAGTCGCGTATTCTGCCGTTTAAGCTCTTTATTTTACGGCGTATGGCTGAAAGCTCGGAAGATGCGTCATCCGCGATCTCCGACTCGGAAAGTATGCACGCGGCTATCCGATCCTCAAGGGATTTTGCGGTGATGATACGCTCGCCTATGCCGCGAAGCAGCAAAGAATCCTCCGAGGTCTCGCCTATATACGCTTTCATGCGCCGCGCTATATACAGCAGCCTTGCCGTATGGAGCAGCTCGTTTGCCTGAAGCACTCCGCCGCGTTCGGCTCTTTTGGCATATACTCTCACATCCTCGGCGGATAGCGTTACCGGCGGCGTTCCGAGCTTCAAAAGCGCGGACTGAGCCTCGGTCGTTTCACGCTGTGCGTTTTTTGCGTCATCCAAAGAGCCGAACGGCTCCAAAGACAGTATGCGTTCCTTAACCGTGGCGCTTTCGGTATATTCCGCCATACGCGAGAGTATCTTGTTAAATTCAAGGGTTTTGTATGACCTTTTCAGTTCCTGTTCTCTTTCCATTCCTTACTCCAAGCCGTAGACCTTCAGATTGCTGTATTCGCCGATAAGCGGCGCCATTTGACGGAAGCCGATTTTGCCGCCGCCGAGAACATCTCCGTAGGTGACGCCGTCATCCTGCCATGAGAATACCGGCAGATCGTCTATCAGAAAGTCTATTTTTCCGTGATATTTTGTTACTGTAATGTGATAGCTTTCCTTTGCGTCCTCCGGATTGGGTATCGGGTCGCCGCCCTGAGTCACAAGATGAAAACCGCAGCTTTTTCTGAGGTTGCACGTATGGAAGGCGCGTTCATCGTCCCACTTTCTGCGGAAGTATGAAACGTGATACGCGTTGATGTCGCCGCTGTGATAGAGATTATACTGTCCGTCGCGCTTTTGAAGATCGGGCGAGAACAGATCCTCTCCGTTCTTACCCTTTGCCGAGAAGAACATTATAGCCAGTCCCGGCTCCTCTATGGGACGGAAATCCCATTCTATAGACACATCTGACGGAAAATCCTCCGGACACCAGTACACGAAGTTCGACTTCTGACCCAGATTCGCGTCCATAGCGTTTTTCATTCTCATTTTGCCGTTTTCAAAGTAAACGACAGCGCTTCCCTCCATAACGAAGCCCTCAACATCCGACTCGCGGGAAAGCGGGTTTTGGTATATAAGCTTTTTATTCATAGAAAATCCTCTTTCTTCAATAATTATAATTTAATTATAATCTCCGTCACATAAACGGATGCGCGTTTTGCAAAAGCCATTTTGCGACGCCGTTGTCCGCGTTTGACGCGATAACGCCGTTTGAGCGCGCTTTTACCTCGTCATGCGCGTTTGCAACAGCGTAGCTTTCGTCGGCAGCCTCAAAAAGGGGCAGATCGTTAAGGTTGTCTCCGAAGCACACCATTCTGTCCGCGCCGGCAAAACGTTTTAAAAAATCCGCTCCTTTGCGTTTTGACGCCCCGCCCGAAAGCAGCTCAAGATACCAAAGTCCGTCACGGTAAATATCTCTGTAATATACAGCGGTGATACGGTCATCGCTTTTGAGCTGCTCATACATAGGATCAAGAGCCTCGCGGGTATTCAAAAAGGAAAAATACACCGTGTCCTTTTCCCAAAGACCTTCCATGTCGGGAAGCTTTGAAAAGGGCTTATTATACTTTACGCGCCGCTCTCTGCAAAAATCCCGCATGGCGGGCGTTGCCAGGCGGTCGTAGTATGTGCGCATCAAATCATCTTCCACGGTATACGCAAAGCCGCTGACGCCGAACCGCTTCATAAGCGATACGACAGCTTTAACCGCGCCGCGCGGTATCATCTCGCGATGGATATATTTCCCCGAAGCGAGGTCGTATATTAAAGCTCCGTTCATAAGGATAACGGGCAGCGGAACATTTACTCCGGCGGCTATATATTTTAAGGTTGCGGACGTTCTTGCTGTGGCAAAGGAAAATTTCACACCTTCCGACGCAAGCTTGTTTAAAATGCTTTTGCTGCGGTCCGAGATCTCCGCCGACGCAGTAAGCAGGGTGCCGTCAAGATCGGAGATGTATATTGTTTTCATACCTTGTAGATATAATCCGCCTTGCGAGGCGTGCGCGGCTTTGGTTCCGATGCGGGATAGCCGAGTATGCAGTGGCCTATTCCGGCAAGATCGCCCTTTACGCCCCATTTTTTAAGCAGAGCCTTTCCTTCCGGCGAGTCAAATTCCTCCTTGGCGCGGTGGATCCAGCAGGAACCGAGACCGATAGAGTAAGCCGCGTTCATAAGATTGCCCATGACAAGACTTCCGTCCTCTATATATGTGCCGCGCGACTTGTCCGCAAGCACCACGATAACGGTCGGCGCTCCGTAAAACGGATCCGAATCAATGCCCATAACGGCGGCGTTCATTCTTGAAAGCGTCTTTATATCCTCGGCGTTTTGCACCGCCACCATGACAGGCGACTGCAGATTCATTCCTGTGGGAGCATACGTTCCCGCCTCCAAAACAGCGTCAAGCTCAGCCTCGGTGATCTGTTCGGGCTTGTATGAGCGGCAGCTTCTGCGCGCGCAGAGTGTTTTTATTGTTTCGTTCATGATATATTCCTCCCTGTGATATGTTATATTTTAATTCTATTATACCCTGATTTTCCCTTTCTGTCAAGAGCGGCGCGAAGATGAACAAAATTAATTCGCTATGCCTATTGCAATTCAAAATTTTATGTGGTATAATATCAGTGAAACATATATATTAGGACATACTATAACCTTATGTTATAAATTCCATATATTTACATATACTAATTGCGCGGCGAAAAGCTTTTGCGCGCAGGGCGATCGGGAGGATAAAAATGAAAATACTTGTTGTCGATGATGAGAAATTGCTGGTAAAGGGAATAAAATACAACCTTGAGCAGGAGGGTTACACCGTTATAACGGCATTTGACGGGGAGGAGGCCATACGTCTGGCGCATGATGATTCGGTGGATCTGATACTTCTTGACCTTATGCTTCCCAAGGTGGATGGCTTGACGGTATGCAGGAGCATAAGATCGTTTTCCGAGGTGCCGATAATAATGGTAACGGCCAAATCGGAGGACATAGACAAGATACTCGGTCTTGAGTACGGAGCCGACGACTATATTACAAAGCCGTTTAACATACGCGAGGTGACCGCGCGCATAAAGGCGATATTAAGGCGCGTGAATCCCATACAAAAGGCCGCCAACGACAAGCTTGTTTCGGGTGATATAACGCTTGATTATAATTTCCGCCGCATTATCGTAAACGGAAAGACCATAGAGCTTACCGGCAAGGAATTTGATTTAATGGAGCTGTTTTTAAGAAATCCCGGCAAGGTGTACACAAGAGAGAATCTTTTAGATATTGCGTGGGGATTTGATTATCCCGGCGACATCAGAACGGTCGATGTGCATATAAGGCGTTTAAGAGAAAAGGTGGAGCCGAATCCGGCGGAGCCGACGTATATAAAGACAAAGTGGGGTGTTGGCTATTACTACAAAAAAGATTAAGCTGCAACGGCCCGTATTTATGAACTCGATGCGCTTTAAGATGGTGGCTACATATTTTATCGGGGCGCTTGCGGCCATGGCGCTGCTGAGCGTTTATATAATAGGCACGCTGCGCATAAATCTTTATGAAAACGAAACAGCCGATATCTTTGCAAAGGCGAATATGGTTTCCGGTTCCATAGCCGTGTCATGGGACAATTTCATCTATGCGGAGGATCTTAAATTTGAAGTCCCCGTAAAGGAAAGTCTTGCCGGAACGAATGCGCGCTGTGTTGTGACCAACGCCGCCTATGTCGCTTTGTACGACACAAATGAGGACTCCGACGCCGTCGGCAATGTGTTTACCAGAAGCACTGTCAAGGAAGCGCTTGAGGGAAGGGAAACGCATGAGATAGCAAGGTCAGACAGCGGAGAAAGCATACTGTCCGTAGCGGTGCCTATAACCTTTGACGATAAAATCGTGGGCAGCGTGTATATCACGGAGAATACGGACTATATAGACAGGATAGTTTCCTCGCTGCGAAACGGTATGGCTATATTCGGCGTGCTGATATGTCTTGCGATAGCGGCACTGTCGTTTGTTATGAGCGTAAAGGTGACGGCGCCCGTAAACGAGTTTTCGGACGTGGCAAGGGAAATATCAAAGGGCAATTTCAAAAAGAGGATAGAGCTGAAGGGCTATTCGGAGCTTGAACAGATGGCAAAATCGCTCAATTATATGTGCGATGAGCTGGAGCTTACCGAGCAGAAAAGACGCAAGTTTGTTTCGGACGCTTCGCATGAGCTGAAAACGCCTATGGCGACGATAAAGCTTGTATGCGACAGTCTTGTCGCGACTCCCAATCCGCCGGCGGATACGGTGCAGGAGTTTATGCTTGATTTAAGCAACGAGATCGACCGCCTTACGCGTATTATCGACAAGCTGCTGACGCTGACGCGCTATGATGACGGGCGCAGTCCTCTGAAGCCGGAGCTTGTGGATCTGCAGATGCTTGTTGAAAGAGTGGCTGCCAATCTTACTCCGGCAGCCGCCAAAAAGAAGATCAATATCTACACGGACTTCGGCGAGGAGGCTATGCCGCCGATAATGCTTGACTATGACAAAATATGGGAGGCGGTCTATAATATAGCGGATAACGCGGTCAAATATTCTCCCACGGGCAGCTATGTGCGCATAAGCGCCAAGCCTGACGGGAAGGACGCCGTTATAAAAATAGAGGATAACGGCCCCGGAATACCCGAATCGGAGAGAACAAACATATTCGAGAGGTTCTACCGTCTTGATGACTCCCGCGCAAGAGATACCGGAGGCACGGGACTCGGTCTTGCCATTGCCAAAGAGGCTGTGGCTCTGCACGGGGGCGTCATAGAAGTTCGTGATACGGTAAATTCAAATTCGGGAAGCGTGTTTACCATACGTTTGCCGGAGGTGCTTTAAGGCTTTACATTTTATATGTAGGAGGCAGATCATGAAACAGCATAAGCTGATCCTGTTTCTTGTTAGTATGCTGCTGGTTATAAGCGCACTGATTGCTGTGATCATAGCGGCGAATAACAGAAATACACAAACGACAGATGTTACTTTTTACTATCTGAACTCATCGGGAACGTCAATATCTCCCGAATTGAGGACAGTGCGCTACTCAAAGGACGAGGAGCTGCCGGTAAGAGTGGTGAGCTTGCTGACAAAAGCTCCAAAGACTGCGGGGAATACTGCGATAGCTGATAAAAAAACGACGCTAAACAGCATTAAATATGTAAACGACACCGATGTGACGGTCGATTTTTCAAAGGAATTTATAACAGAAAACGCGTCGCACAATGTGCTTGCCGCATATGCGGTCACCAAGACGCTGTGCGGACTTGAAGGCATAGAAAGGGTCAAGGTCACTGTCTGCGGAGCGGATATTTTGGCTCCGGACGGCACAGTGATAGACTTTACTTCGTCCGAGCAGATCAAGACCGATACGGAAAAAAGCCCCGAAAGCAGCGTTACAACAACGCTTTACTATCCGATAAACAGCAGAAACGCCATGCGCGGCGAGGAAAGAGAGCTTCGCGCGGATAATAAGGAAACAATGGAGGTGTATATTCTCCGCGAGCTTGCAACGGGCGATGTGCCTGACGGAACGTCAAGACCCGTAACCGACGCGTCGGCGGTGCTTTCCGCCACGTCAAAAGACGGGATATGCTATGTAAATCTCAGCGGCGGATATTTTTCAAAGAACAAAAGCGCTTCGGACAAGGAACGGCTTATGATATACGCTATGGTAAATTCCTTGACGGAGCTTGACAGTGTATACGAGGTGCAGTTTTTAGAGGACGGAAAGAAAATAAGTGATTTTGCGGGAGTTGATCTGTCAAAGCCCTTGGGAAGAGATGAAACTCTTATAGATCATGGAGAATAAGGAAGATAGCGTAATGAAATTGAGAAAAATCACGGCGGCGGTGTGTATAGCGGCGGTGACGGTATGTACCGTATCTGCCGGCGCGGAGGATATACCGTCATGGGCGGAGTCCGGAGTGAAATATTGTATGAATAACGGCATAGTTTCCGGCTATGATGACGGAACGCTTAGACTTTCAAACAGCGTCACAAAAGCGGAGTCCGCGAAGATACTTGTAGAGGCGTTTGACCTTTGCGGAGATGCGGACGTGTCGGCGTATGCTGCCGACGCGGCTTCGGTGCCGGGCATAAGCGCGGGACACTGGGCGTATGATTATGCCCGCGCGCTTTATAAAGCCACGAACGCCGACAGCTCGGATTTCTCGCCGTCGCAGCCGATAACGCGCGAGGAATTTGCCGCGCTGCTGGTGCTTGCAAAAGGCTACACGGCGTCCTCGGTGCAGAATCCTACCATTATAGATGACAACTTTACCGATTATGCCTCGGTGTCGGACAAGTATAAAAAGCTTGTCACAGTCGCTGTGGAACGCGGACTGCTGAAGGGTATCGACGGGAAGATAGAGCCGAAGGAAACGCTTACAAGGGCGCAGGTATGCGTTTTTACCGAGCGCGCCGTCAAGGGAGTGACAGACCCCTTGGAGCTTGGAGTCATACAGTCGAGAACGCCTATTATCGGAACCGCGTCGGTCACTCTTGAGCAGGCTAAGGCGTGGGCAAAAAGCCGCGGCGCGGCAGACATATACATTGATATTGCCGACACATACTGGAAATACGGCGAGCTTACGGGCATACGCCCCGATGTCCTGTATGCGCAGGCGGGTCTTGAAACCGGCTACGGCAAATACGGCAACCGCGTTACAGCCGATATGAACAACTGGGCGGGTATAAAGAAATACGGTCACGACGGAGATGAAAAAGACGATCATGAAAGCTTCGCGACCCCCGATGACGGCGTAAGAGCGCATTTTAATCATATGAGCGCTTATGTGGGACTCGCTCCCATAGGAGAGCCGCACGAACGGTATAAGTCGGTGATGACGCTTTCATGGGCGGGCAAGGTGAAATATCTGGAGGAGCTTGGAGGCAAGTGGTGTCCCAACCTCTACTACGGCTTTATGATACTGCACGGCTGCATTGAGCCTATGCAGAAAATGTAAACAAAGGAAACAAGCGGATGATACTGTTAAACGCGAGTAATTTAAAGAAGATGTTCTCGGATCAAACGCTGTTTGAGAACGTTTCCTTTAATATAAGCGACAGCGATAAAATAGGATTTATAGGAGTGAACGGCGCCGGGAAATCGACGCTTTTTCACATACTTACAGGCGGGGAGGACTATGACAGCGGCGAGATATTCCGCAATAAGCAGCTTAAAGTGGGTTATCTTGATCAGTATGCCTGCGCCGAGTCGGAAAAGAGCGTTATTGACGAGGTGCGCGAAGTGTTTTCCGAGGTGATCTCAATTGAGGAGGAGCTTGACGGGATACGGCTTGACCTTGAAATGGGAACGGGAGATACGGCGGCGCTGGTGGCGCGGCAGACAGCTCTTAACGAGAGGTTTTCCGAGCTTGACGGCTTTTATTATATGAGCAGGCTGAAAAGCACGCTTACCGGACTCGGCTTTTCGGAGAAGGAATTTGCGCAGAAGGTTTCCAAGCTTTCGGGCGGGCAGAAAACAAGAGTGGCGCTTGCGAAAATACTGCTTTCCGATGCGAATCTGCTGCTTTTGGACGAGCCGACAAACCATCTGGATATAGATTCGGTGGCGTGGCTTGAAGAGTTCCTGCGCGGATATAAGGGCGCGTTTGTTGTTATATCCCATGACAGATATTTTCTTGACCGCGTGACGAACAAGACCATGGAGCTTGAAAACGGCAGAATGTATTCCTACGGCGGGAATTACAGCTTTTATAAGGCGCAGCGCGAGATCGACAAAAAGACCGAGCAGCGCGAGTATGACAATACCATGGCAGAGATAAAGCGTCTTGAGGGCATTGTCGAGCAGCAGCGCCGCTGGAACCGCGAACGCAATATAAAGACTGCCGAAAGTAAAATAAAGGTCATAGAAAAGCTTGAAAAGGATTTGAAAAAACCGGCGGAGACGATTGATGAAATGAGCTTCGGTTTCCGCGCGTGTCCGGGCGGGGGACAGGATGTGGTTATCGCCGAAGAGCTTGCGATGTCCTTCGGAGGAAGGGAAATATTCAAAAACGCCGCCATGCATATAACAAAGGGCGAAAAGGTGTTTTTGCTGGGACCCAACGGCTGCGGAAAGACTACGCTTTTAAAAATACTTCTGGGTATATATGAGCCGTCGGCGGGAAGATATAAGATCGGAGCAAATATACAGATCGGATATTATGATCAGATACAGGAAAATCTGTCCGCGGACAAGACGGTTATCGAGGAGATACGCGACGAGTATCCTCAAATGACGGAAACGCATATAAGGAATGCTTTGGCGGCGTTTTTGTTTAAAGGAGAGGATGTTTTCAAGGAGATAAAGAAGCTTTCGGGCGGCGAGAGAGCCAGAGTGGAGCTTGTGAAGCTTATACTTAAAAGCGTTAATCTGCTTATAATGGACGAGCCGACAAACCATCTTGATATTGAATCACGCGAGGCTCTGGAAAAAGCGCTTGACGGCTATGACGGCACAATGATCATGGTATCGCATGACCGGTATTTTATAAACCGTCTTGCCGACAGGATTTTGTACATGACAAAAGACGGGCTGGAGAATTATCCCGGCACGTATGACGAGTTCTGTGAAAAGCGCGTGAGCGGGGAAACGGAAAGCGTCGGCAAAAGGACGTCGGAAAAGGCGCTTGACTATAAGGAACGCAAAAGGCTCGAATCAGAGAAGCGAAAGGTGATAAACCGCTTCAAAAAGGTTGAGGAGCGGATCGCCGAAAATGATGAAAAGACAGCCGCTTTAAACGCTGAGCTTGAAAAGCCGGAGATCGCGACAGATTATGTAAAGGCGGCGGAGCTTACTGAGGAAATAGCGGCGGTTGAGGCTTTGACAGAGGAGCTTTTCGCCGAATGGGAGAAGCTGCAGGAGATAATAGAGGAGAACGGATATATAATATGAAAGCATTGATACAAAGGGTGAGCCGCGCTTCAGTAAGCGTGGACGGCGAGGTGAAAGGGAAGATAGGTCACGGACTGCTGGTGTTTTTCGGCGTGGAAAGCGGCGACACGGAGGAGCGGATGATGTGGATCGCGGATAAGCTTGCAAGGCTTCGCATTTTCTCCGACGAGAACGGCAAAATGAATTTGAGCGTGACGGACATAGGCGGGGAGATACTTGTAATATCGCAGTTTACGCTGTGCGCCGACTGCCGAAAGGGTACGCGTCCGAGCTTTGACAGCGCCGAGAAGCCGGATAAGGCAAACGCCATGTACGAGAGCTTCGCGGCGTATCTTGGGGAAAAGGGGATAAAGGTTGAAACAGGCGTTTTCGGCGCGGATATGAAGGTGGAGCTTTTAAACGACGGACCTGTTACGGTCATGCTTGAAAGGTAGAGGGCGAGCCGGTGAAAAAGGGTTGTAACAGGATCAAGAAAAAATCGTAAAAAATTCAGAAAAAATGAAAAAACGCTTGACAAACAGCGGAAGTTGTGGTATTATATCTATTGTGTTCGGCAGAGAGGCTGATCACAAATGTGCCATTAGCTCAGTTGGTAGAGCACCTGACTCTTAATCAGGGTGTCCAGGGTTCGAGCCCCTGATGGCGCACCAAATATTGTTAAAGGCGAACACCGATAGTCCTTGTGATTACCGGTGCTTTTCTTTTTTATATATATTTTTGTATTTTGCCGTAACCCATATACTTTTCTCGGCTATGATATTGTGTAAAAATAATTTTGTTTACATCAAGCGGATAATTATTGCAAAATATACGGTTAAAATACCGGACAAACCGGCGCAATCTATAAAATTGACACATTTTCCTATAAAACGGACCTATTTTTAGGATTAAAAATACAGTATAATAGAATCAGAGGAGGTGAAAATCATGGCGTCAAGCAAGGAATATTTAAGCTATATTTTGGAGCAGTTATCGGAATTGG
>CAZCZR010000014.1:0-17917 GCA_964503455.1 uncultured Lachnospiraceae bacterium
AATACGTGCTTGCCTATGCGTTTTATCACAGGTCTTGTGCGTATCCATGAATTGGTGGCGGTGCTGGGGTTGTAGTAGTAGATCGCGCCGCCGGTGGGATCCCAGCCGTTTAAAGCATCGCGCGCCGCGCTGTAACAGGAATCGGTGACCGATGCGTTTATCTGACCGTCATCGACTGCGGTGAATGCGTTTTGCTGATACACGACGCCGGGTATCGTATCGGGGAACGACGAGTGCTTTACTCTGTTCAGAACCACGGCTCCCACGGCTACCTGCCCTTCGTACACCTCGCCGCGCGCCTCGCCGTTTATAACTCTCGCAAGCAGGTCAACGTTTTGGTTGTACGAGCTTGAGCCGGAGGAGGAGCTTGTCCCCGAAGAAATGCCTATTTTTGCAAGGGTGGCTTTTCCGGCTATGCCGTCCGGCGTAAGACCGTGATTCGCCTGAAAACGCATAACGGCCTTGGTCGTAAGCGTTCCGTATATACCGTCCACCGAGCCGCTGTAATAGTCCCAGCTTTTAAGTCTTGTCTGTATCTGACGCACCTCATTTCCGGTCGAGCCGGGCTTTGACAGCGCCGACGCGCACGTCTGCATACCGAACACCGGCATGACCGAAGCAAAAACCAGCGCGGCAAATTTAGCGATCCTGTTCATCCGATCCTCCTGTTTGTTACGCCCTTAAAGCGTCGCATAATTATTGTGTTGCTTTAACAATTATACCCATTAAAAATATATTTATACATTCTACCCGTTTCACCCGCTATGATATGGCGTTTCTTATCGCCGCGGCAAGCGCCGGCGAGTCCGAGATCGCGCCGGCGAGGTTGTCCGCCGTCAGCGCAAGACTTCCGTTGATGTATACGCGTCCGGCATCGCCGCTCTTTTTCTCTGTGGAGATATTCACAGCGTACACGCCGTCAGAGTCGGGATATGCCGATATTTTCGCCATAAGCGTATTGTCCATGCCGTAAAAAAGCACGGTCGGTCTTTCCGATACATTCCCCAAGGACAGCCTGTCTCCGATAACGGCGTCCTTTTCGGTGCTGACAGTGCCTGAAAAGGTCGCCCCGCCGTCATCGTCAAGAGCAATTACCTCATTGCCGTTTTTGTCGTACACGGAAAAGCCGAACACCCCGTCGCGATTGCCGATGCGAAGCCTTACCAGCGAGCCGTTTTTGACCGTCATAAGGTCGCGGTCTATGCTGAAATACCCGTTGCCGCTTATGACCTTGTTCGTGTCGGTGGAAATGTCGCCGCTCAGACAGCTTGTCATGACGCTGCCGCTTTTGTCGGAAACCTTGTCATAGCTGTCGCAGCCGGACTTGAACTCCTTCAAAAAGTAATACAGGTCGCGCCGTACCCGTCCGAGCGTAAGGCTCATCGTGCCGTCAAGAGGCATATACTCGTAGGAGATGATCCGCTTCTCGCCCTCGACGGCTCCGTCCTCGTTTACTAAAATGATCCTGTCGCCCGCTTCGGGAACATATCCGCCGGAGTTTTCGATCTCTATCGTAAGCGTTTCCGAGGGAACGTCTATCCTGTCGCTGTTTTGCGCGGAAAATTTAAAGCTTGCCATGTCCAGAAGCCTTGCCGCCGATGTAACGTCCGAAAAATTCATATACCCTTCAATAACGCCGTATTTTGAGATGTTTTCGCTGTCGATGTACTGAACGCCGCCGTTCACCGAGCCTATGTGCAGATCCGCTTTCCCGTAGGGATAAAGCCGCGTCACCAGCTGCGATGCGTCCGTTTCGCGTTTTATTACGCGGATATTTCCGGCAAACGAAAATGTCCTGCCCGTATTTCTTCCTATCCTCGTCACAAGAGCCGCGCTCATGCCGTCAAAATACATCTCCCCGAAGCCGCAAAGCTCCGTGACGGACTTCATCGCGTCAAACGCCGTCTGCTTATCCGCGGAAAAGTAGTCTATCAAAATGCCGGTATCGTCAAGCATTTCCATGCCGTCAACGCTTTTTAAAACGGTAATATCCGTATCCGCGAATATTTTTTCAAGCACCTCCGACGGCTTTACGCCCATCATATCCGGTATGTTTTGCACGTGTATCTTTTTCGCGGCGTATATCCCCTCCAAAAGTCCCTCCGCCGAAATCTTCTCCGCGTCGGATGCCGTGTAGAGTATCTTATACCGCGTGCCGTCCGCGTCAATCACCATGCCGCTTTTTATAAGAGCGCTGCTTTCACAGGCGCGCGGCAGACTGAATCGTATTTTTTGATCTCCGTTGACCTCGCCCGAAAGGCTTGCGGCGGCAAGCTCCGAAAGGATGCAGACCGCCGTTTTGCCGTCCGGCTCAAACAGCCGTATCACGCCTCGGCTCCCGGATACCAGTTAAGGTCGGAAAACCACTTTTCCTCAACCGTTTCCTTCGTCACGCCGTCGGGCAGATCGTTTGAGTCTATATAAGCGTAATACGCCGAATCCGACTCTCTCATCACCGAGGTGTACTCCGCCTTGGAGGTTTTCGGCGAAAGACCGGACACAGCCTTTGTCTTGCCGCCCGTGGCGGATGTGAAGGAGTACGAGCCTTTGTAGTATCTCACATATCTATAGCTGCCGTCGGACTTCAGAATCCTCCACGCCACGCCGAAGTATGCCGTTGAAGCCTCTCCCGCCACCTCGCAAACGCCGTCTTTCATCGAAAGACCTCTCCACGCGGCGTCCACCGCGGGCGGTATATCCGCGTTTGTCAGCGTGTGACCGAGCTTGCCCATATAAGCGGCGGCGTCATATATGCCGTTGTCCGCCTCGAATATTTCCACGCCTCCGTTGTCTGACGGGGCGATCTCCACAGTACCGGGCAGCGACACCGCCTCGCCGTATATCGTGCCGGACGAAGTGTCCGATTCTACCTTAAAAAATGTGTATTTGTCAACGCCGATAGCCGGCATAGGTTTTTTGAAACTGATCATAATTTCCTCCTTGTATTAAAAATCCTCATACAAACATCTCATTACTCATCAAAAGCTCCACGCTGAACGAATCCTCGTGAGAGGTGCGGCGCATATTGTCGGCGAGCCAGCCGTCGTCGGAAAATTCGCGCCTGATACCCTCGGCTATTTCCCACGCGCTCTTTGCCACCTTGTCCCAGACGCCTATTTTGATGCGAATTATCTCCGAGCAAACCTCGTTGTCGGCGAAAAATCCCGGCTCCCGTCCGACAGCGTCATACGTCACCGCCGGATATCCGGCAGGCTCGCCCAAGCCCGGGTACTTTGCGCTGTAACGGTCAAGCACTTGCTTCATGTATTCGTTTATATCCATGTGTCCTCCTCCGCTTCTATCGTTATTCCCAGATCGCCTCTGATGATCCTCTCTATCCTGTATACCGCGCCGCCGAGCTGTATTCCCATATCCTCGTTTACCTCCGTATCCGGCGGCACGTATATAACGGCTTTATGCTCCGATGTTATGATACCTCTGTCCCGTTCCTCCTGCCGGAGACTGACGGGATCCAGTCCGGCGCGCGCCTTAAATTCGGGCACGAACGTCTTTCTCCCGTCATAACCTCCTCCGGTAAAGCTTCCGAAAACGATCTCGGTATCTCTCATAATATCGAACGCGCCGGCAAGCTTACCCAATATCACTCGGCAGATACCCCCTTTTATCGCGAAACCTCTCAAGCTCTTCCCTGTAGCCGCTCATTTCACAGCCGGGCGTGCCGAACTCTATCCTGCGCTCTCCCTCCGTAACGGATACCGCGCCCGAACGCGCTCTTGTCTGCGACAAGTACATATCCGCGCCTATTCTCGCGGCAAGAGCCTCAAGCCCCGGCGTAAGCTCCTCTGTGCCGGTGTACGCCTTCACCAAAGCCTCCGCCTCATCGGCTATCACCGCCAAAGCCGCGTCATCGGCGTCGCCGCTTATTCCGGCAAGAGCCTTTATCTTCTCTGTCATACTATCCGCCTCCGGTTATATTTATCTCACGCCTTTTTGTGTATGTACACGCCGGCGGTCTTGTTGGAAAGCACGAACGCGTCGTAGATTACTCTGCCCTCGATAAGCCAGCCGTTGATTCCGGGAGGATTGTCGTGTACCTTGTAGTCCGCAAGCGATACGGGAGCCACGGTAGCTCTCGGCGTGGTGAGTATAAACTCGACATTCGCGGGCATATACGATGTGGGCGCGAGTATAAGCGGCACACCGTCCACCGAGCCGACCTGACCCTTTACAAGCATCTTCTGCGACAGATCTCCCGATTTGATGAACGCGCCGTCAAGCTTTATCGCCTTGTAAAAATTCGGCGACACAAACGCAACTCTTCCCGCCACGGGGACCTTCGCGTCCGTAAGCGAGAGCTGTGCGTCCAAAAATACCTCAAGCGCGTTTGACGAGGTAACGGCCTTGACAGCCGACGCGCCCGCGCCGTTTGCCATAGCGTCAAGACGGTATATATCGATTTCGGGTATGATCACCTCGTCTATCTGTCTTTGAAGCGCAGTCCCTGCGGCGTTTGCCATCTGTGTTTCGTTGTAGTTGCCCTTGTCAATGGTAAATGTGAAAGAGCGGTCCTTTGAAAGCGTCAGCTCCTGCACGGTGTTGCCAAGCTCGTCGGCGGTACCGTAACGGCCGGAGCCGCTTCTCTGATAGTCGTTCATCTCCGCCGTCGGGACCGAGTATACGTTAACGGTCTTAACGCCCGTAAAGTCGTAGTCCTTGTTCACCGCAGGCTCCGTCAGCGATCCCATACGGAAACGCTCGTCGATATTCTGTGCGTATTTTTCAGCATAATTAACAGCCATGATTTTTTACCTTTCCTTTCGTTTTCCAAAAATTAATATTGTTTCGCAAATCCTTCCAAAAAAGCGTCCGCCCTGTTTACGGGAGCGCTTTTGGGAGCGTGTCCACGCAGCTTGCGCTCGACCTCTGCTTCAAGCGCCGCCGAAAACGCCTTTTTAAACGCTGCGGCTCTTTCCTTCATTACCTCGGTGTCGGCATCCGATAAAAATTCCGCAAATTCTGCGGGAATACCGTTTTCGCGGAGATACTTCTCCGTTTCAAAACGCGCCCTTTCATCGGCATACTCCTTTTTCTCGGAATCAAACTCGCGTATCTCGCGCATAAAGCGTTCAAGCGCGCTTTCCGACTCCTCCGGCTCCTCGCCGCCGTTTCCCTTTTTCGACTCCTCCTTTCCGGCGTTGTCCGCTTTCTCGTCCTCTTTTTCAAAAGCCTCTCTTTCAAGACCTTCCCTCTCCTCCGGCTCTTCGCCGGACAGCTTCTTTTTCTTGCCGAAATAAGCCATTGTTTTACCTCCTTGTTTTTTTATGCTTTTAACGGGGCGCAGCGCTTAAAGACCGGCGCTTCGCATAGGCGATATTGCTCTGTCATTTGACCGCCGCGCCCACGGGCAATTCGGAATAAGCTCACGCCGTAATTCCCGCCGAGGGCTCGATACCCTCGTTTTGCTGTATATCCTTTTCCTCGGCGGCGTCGGTGACGAAAGGCAGCCTTGACAGAAGCGTCTCCCTCGATACAATGCCGTCAAGCAGCTTTACGGTTCTTGCCGCCTCATACTCGTTCACGGGCAGATTTCTCTTAAACTCCACATCCACCGCGTATGACGGCACCGGCTGCATATTTTTCTTTGTGTTTAAGAATCTGCAGTACATATCGAACCTCCGCTTCAGACCTCGCTCAAAAAATCTTTCCTTCGTTCTGACCTTCTGCTCAAAGCCCATAAGCTTATACCTTATCGCCACGCCCGACAGATTATTCGCGAACGTATCCTCCGACAGATCCGGCACCATGGAGAAACGGTGTATATCCTCCTTGATCGCCGTTCTTAAAACCTCCGCGTCGTTTTCGGACATCTGCTTTGACAAATACCTCGCATCTCCGCCGCAGTCCGCCATCAGGATCTTCTCCTGCCTAAGCTTTCTCGCCCGTTCCGAGTCTATCTCTATGCCCTGCAAAAGCAAAAGCGAATCCACAAACTGCTCCTTGTCGTTCACTCTGTCCGACATAAGCAGATTGTAAGCGTCTATCAAAGAGATCTCGTCCTCAAAGTCGCCGCTTCTTTCGGTATTGTTTTCGTACTCGATTATGTTCACGTCGCCGAAATAATTGGTTTGGACGCTTTCAAGATACAAATCCGAATAGCTCTCGGTATCGCCTTTAAAATAGTACGTATCGGACGGCGTGTACACCGCCGCGCGCACTCCGCATTTGCGGCCGTCGATATTGAGCGCCTCGTAATAATGCACTCCGAAAAGCCTGCGCCTGTCGGCTGTGTTAGAGTATACCACAAAGGTGTTCTCCGTCGGAAGCACCGCCGAGCGCGGGTTCGCGTTCTCATCCGCGTATACCGCCTCGTATGCCCTTCCGTAAATGGACGCGTTCTTTTCCAGCTCACAGTCCACCGCCGCCACCGACTGCTGAAAATACTCGTTTTTGACAGGCTCTATATCATAGCCCTCGCTCACGGAATACGTCACGGGATTGGATATAAGGTATGATACCGTCATATCCGTAATGTATCGGGCATGATTTGCCATAAGCCTGTTGTTCGGCACCGCCTGAGATTCCCTCTTTCTTGAAAGTATCGCGTGATCTCCGTTGTAATACGCGGCAAGCCTTGAAAATCTCGGCAGCTCCGTTCTGTGCCTCGCGATCAGCCGCCCAACAATATCGGCGCTTATCCCGTCCTTAAATTCATTCTCGTCAATTATCATTGATTTTTTCCTTTCCTAAGTCCTTGACCGAAAACGTCATATACGGCTTTATTCAAACAGGCAGTTCCATTCTTCGGGATCCGCACTGTAGGTAAACAGCGGCTCGGCGGATATTGTCACCTCGCACGCCTTTTCGGCGGTTACCGTAACTATCCCCGCGCCCGGGGCAAGCTCCAAAAAGCTTCCCTCAACATCCCCCGCGGCACAGGCTCCGGATCCGTCCGTGACAGTCATTTCGCCGCAGTCCGCCGTTATGGCGGCGGCGCTTCCCGTATAAGAGAGCGTCCTGCCCGAAGCCGACACGCTTACCGATGACAGCCCTTGCGCACATTCCAGCACGATAACGGGTCTTACCGCCATATTGCCGAAATTCATCACCTCAAGCTCCGTACCTCCCGCCGCGACTGAAAACGTCTTTGAAGAATACGCCGAAAGACCTATCGGCACCGCCGAGCCTATTTTTACCATAACTCCCAGGCTCACCATTTCCTCCGCCTTGTAAACGCATCGGCATCCGGGGCGCATACGAAACGCCGCCGCCACCTCCGCCGCGGGAGCGCCGCTCATTCTCGATATTTCAGGCTCGCCTGCGCATGACGCCGTCCATACCGAAAACGGCAGCGCGTCAAATATCAGATCCCCTTTTCCCGAAAGCCAGCCGCATAAACGGCCGAGCTTCTTTTCAAGCGCTTCCCTGTCGCGGGCGGTCACAAACAGCCTGACCTCCGCTGTCATATCCTCATAGAAGAAACGCTTGTAGGAGTTGAGATCGGAAAGCTCCAGCGAACCGTCACGCAGCTCCGGCGTGAAGAACCTTACCCTTTGCTCCGCTCTCGCGCCCAGACGCTCCGTCCTCACGGATTTTGTAAACGCGTCCGAGTGAATATCTCTGAATTTAAATCCCATATGCCCTCCTAAAATCCTGCCATTGCCGTTTTCAGCACATCCCTTACCGTAACGCCGTCGGCGGCCGTGATGTTGACGGTGTTCGTCACCTGCGACGCGCCTTTGCCGGCGGAGGAAAGCGCGTATGCTATGGAGGAAAGTATATTTTCCGCTCCAGTGCCCGCCTCGGCTATCACCGACAGAAGCGCCGCCTTGTTTTCCTCCATAATGTCATACTTCTCGTTTACGTCGGCGATCTCCTCCGCCATATCGCGCTCAAGCTCATACGCCTCTTTTTCATATTCAAGCCGCCTCATCTGCTCGGTCAGACGCTTATACTCATCCTTACCCCTCTGCGTAACGGCGTTTTTGAACATATCGAGATTATCCGATGTTTCGGATATGTCCCTGTCAAGAGTGTATTCGGTGTACTCCGCCGAAAGCGCGTCCTTAAGCGCCGAATACTCCTCCTTCACAGCCGCGATCTCGTCCTTTCTGCGCGAAAGTATGTCATCGAACTTTTCGTACTGCATAATATCCAGCTCGTTCATGGCATTGACGTATTCGCGGTGAGAGATGATGCCCTCGTTATAGTATTCGCGGGTGTATTTTTTGACCCTCTCAAGACCCGCTATGTACTCCTCCTCCGAAAGCGTTCCTGTCTTTTCGCCGTAATCGAGCCATCTCATTGAATCGGCGGCTCTTTCGGTGTACATATTCCTCCCAACAGAAGCCATATACTCGCTGAACTCGTCCCACGTCATAATGCCGTTTTGAACATTTTGAATATTTCTTTCGCGCACTCTGCCGTAAGCCGACACCGGATCATCGCCGTCCCATACGTTGAAGTAGGACGCGTCCCGCAGATACTGCATCGAATCGCTGTTTTCGCTGTTCATGCGCGTTCTCATAAGCTCTGTCTGCTTCAGCTCCACATCTCTTTGCTCGGAGTAGTAATCCTCCCACATAAGCTCAAGCTCCTCCGGCGTAAGCACCCCGCTCTCGCCCATCTCCGAAAGCATTTCCATGTACATTCGCTTGAAATCGTCGTAATAGCCGATGACCTCGTCAACGCTTGCCTTGTTGGAGCTTGCCATGTACTCGATCCATTCGGTGTTGGATTTTTTCATGCGCTCTATCTTTTGGGCAAAGCCCTCCGCTTCCTCCTCGCGAAGCTTTTCGTTTTCCGCCGCGATCTCAAGCTCCAGCTTGTGAGCCTTGGTATTCGCGTCGATCACGGCGTCGGTGTCGTAAGCGTACTGCTGCGCGAACAGGCGGTATTTTTCCAGCTGCTCCTCGGCGGGGATGTCGTTTACAAACGCCGAATAGGAGTAGAAGTACTCCGCCGCCTCATACGGAGTCATATTCTTTTTTCTTGCCATATCTACCTCCCGTAAAAGATTTCCGTCCCCGGCGGTATATCGCGTTCGCCGCCGCCCATATCGGCAAGCGCCGCCAAAAGCAGCGCGGGCGGTTCACGCGCGACAACACCGGGCGGTATATTCGCCGCCGCAAGCATAAAGGCGTACAGACTGCGCAGGGATCCGCCTTTTTGCTGCGGCGTCATTTGTTTTTTGCGCTTTTCTCTTTTTTGCCGCCCGCGGCAAGCGCCTCCGCGTACATATCCCATACCTCCATGCAAAGTCTGGCAATTACCGATATATCCGCCGCCTCAAGCGTCCCTCCGGCGATAACGCCGTCAAACATATACTCCAAAGCGTCCCTGCACATTCTGAGCGGCCCCTGCCGCTTCCCCGCGATGTGATTGTCGTTTACCAGACACATTGCCTCAAAATCGAACGGCTTCGATATATATTCCCTGCCGTCCGCCGTAAATGAAAGCGTTTTTTTAAGATACATAATGATCCTCCTCGTTAATATAGTCCGCCGGCTTTAAGCTTCGCCGCCTTCCCAAAAGCTCTTTCTTGACACTACCCTTGTGCGCGGCTTGGCGTCAAAGCGCGTGTACACGGCATAGCGCAGAGCGTCCAGCACATCATCGTCGCGCTTGTAAGGCTCTCCGGTGACGGGATTCCACGCGTACACCGCCGCCTCGCGCATAAAATGCTTCGCCCTGTCGCTTATCAGAAGCCGCCCCTTTTTAAATCTCCCCGCGACCGACTCTATCCCCGACAGTACGCTTTTGTCGGCGTTCACCGCCCGAAATCCGAGCGAGAACAGCTTTTTCACATACTCCGGCCTTGCCGAATCGCAGTAAAACATTATATCGCCGTAGCGCCTTACAATGCCCTCGAATACAGCTATCCAGCCGTCTATCTCCATATGCCGTTTCGCGTGTTCCTCCAAAAGCACCAGAGTGCCGTCGTCCCTGACGCCTATGACCACCGCCGCGCCGTAATGCTCATATCCCCAGTCAACGCCCGCTATGTATTCGCAAAAGCTCATCTCGGAAATCTCCTCATCGCTCACCGTCAGCTTTCGGGAAAAGTCGCGGTAGACCACCCCGTCGGGGCTGACCCATTTGCCGTAGATGTCGCGGTCGGAAAACATCCCTTCGGGAGTCGCTTTTACGATGCTTTCTATGTACTCGCCGTCCAAGGCGTCGTTGTCGAAAAGCGAGAAGTGGAACGCCCTTATGTTCACTCTTCCGTCCGAAAGAGTCTGCCCGTCCTTGTCTATGTAGTCGGTCTTAAGAGTATGCGCCGGATTTTCGGGGTTGGTGTCGATGTATATTCTCGACCCCGGATACGAGCAGCGCGAGATGACTTCCTTTATAAACATATCGTTCAGGGCGGTGCCCTCGTTTATAAACGCGCCTGCGGCGGTAAAGCCGCGTACCTTTTTCCATGCGTCCGAGTCGGTGCCCTCGAAGCAGTATACGCGGTTTTTGAAAAGCCTGAAGGAATTTGCCCTGTCAAGGCGTATTTCCCGACCGAGTATGACCTCCAGCTCATTTAGGACATTTCTTCTCAGCGAGCTTTGGTTCGCTCCCGCAAGTATCAGCGACACTCCCTCAAATTTCGCCGCGAGCCTTAAAAACGCCCATATAAGCACAAAGGTCTTTCCTGCTCTTTTCGCGCCGTAGCATATGAGTATTTTCGGGTCCTCGTTTTTGATGCACTCTATGACCTCGCGCTGTTTTTTGCTGAGCCTCACCCGAACATCCCCTTAAGCTCCTGGGCAAGCATCGCCCCGCGCTCGTCCGCGCCGCTATGCTCAAACAGGCCCATGACCTTGCATAAAAGCTCCGCCGCCTTGATCCTCTCCGCGATCTTCGGCTTCTCCTCAAGGCTGTCGCTGCACTTAACGACCCTTAGCAAAAACATCCTGACCGCTCTTTCCGCACTTGTGCGGTTGTCCGCCATATATTATCAACCTCCTTCGTTCTTTATGTCACCATTGTAGCACACAAAAATTCCCCTTTCGGTTCAACTTTTAAAAAATTTAAAAAAATTTTCGCAAAATTTTTAAAGCTATTACCGCCGCCGTAAAAATCGCGGCTGAATACATATAGCGGCTAAATACATATATAAGTACGTTTATATGAGAAAAATCGATGCGAGGATGCGGGAATATGAAAAAGAGAAGCTTTTTTGCTCATACCGCTCTCATTTTTGAAGCGGCGCGGCATAATTTTTTATTATATGCAAATGTTCGCGCAAATATTCTTGACAATCGGCGGAAAAACACATATAATATAAGTATCCTGCAAAAGCTATTCCATTGGGAGGAAAGGATGATCTGATATGGAATTTATACTGTTTTTGGCAGCCGCTGTCTGTCTTGCGGCGATCGCGGCGGTTATTATTCAAATACGGTATAAAAAAAGACTGGCGTATTTAAAATATCACGACTCCGTCACCGGAGGACGCAGCGGCGCATGGCTTATGGAGATCATGCCCCGTCTGCTTACATCGGGGCAAAGGTACGCGGTGGTATACACCAACTTTGACAAGTTCAAGCCGTTTAATAACCGCCACGGCTTCTCTTACGGCGACAGCCTTTTACAGACGGTCTACGGCGCCATGTGCGGCATAATAGACCCCGATACCGAAGCGGTGGCGCGTATTTACTCTGACAGATTCGTGCTGCTTTTGGAGTATCGCGGCGAAGAGGAGCTTTGCTCAAGGCTCTTTGAGCTGAACAGCGTGCTTGAAAGATTCAACATTTTTATGGAGTGCGGAGTATACGCCGCGGAGGACGCGTCCGAATCGCCGAGGGTGATTCAGGACAGGGCCTGCTATGCGCTTCATAACAGCGCCGGAAAATATGACCGCTATATCAAAGTGTCCTTTTTTGATGAGCATCTTGCCGAGAAGATGGAGCGCGAACAGCTTCTGGAAACGAAGCTTACGGCGGCGACGGAAAACCGCGAATTTAAGCTCTACATACAGCCGAAGGTCAGGCTGTCCGATGAACGCATATGCGGCGGCGAAGCGCTTATACGCTGGTTTGATCCGGATCTCGGCGCGGTGCCTCCGTCGGAGTTTGTGCCCGTGCTTGAAAGAAACGGCAGAATCTCGGAGATCGACACGATCATGTTCGAGAGAGTCTGCAAAAGCATAAGAACGTGGATAGACAACGGCAAACAGCCCGTACCCATATCCGTCAATATGTCAAGAGTCAATCTTGCCGACCCCGCGATAACCGAGCGTTACGTTAAAATAGTGAACGCCGTCGGTATACCGCCGGAGTACATAGAGCTGGAGCTGACCGAAACGCTTGTGTATGAGAATATGGGCATATTAAACTCCGTCATAGACCGTCTGCACAGCGCAGGCTTTTCATGCTCGATAGACGATTTCGGAAACGGCTACTCATCTCTCGCGCTTTTAAAAAGCATTTCTGCGGACACGATAAAATTCGACCGCGCGTTTTTCGCGCCGTCCCCGGGAGAGGACACGTTCAAACGCAAAAAGATAATCGAAAGTCTTATAACAATGGTGCGCGGTCTGGGTATGCATATTGTAGCCGAAGGCGTGGAGGACCGCGCGGATGTTAAGATGCTCAAAGACCTCGGCTGCGACAGCATACAGGGCTTCGTATTCTACCGCCCCGCGGAAGCCGGAAAATTCGAAGCCATGCTTGCGGATGCCAAATAAAAATATTAGGCAGCCTCACACTCAAAAAAAGACAGTATGTCTTTCGGGACACGCTGTCTTTTTTGCTTAATGTTCTGTTTGTGCTGTTTTTACGACAATATCATTATCAAAATACACATCATATGTTACGGGGTCTATATATCCGTGACTGATAAAATATTCATAAATTTCATACTGACCTCTTGTGACGATCTCTGTGGGATCACCGAAAAGGTCTGTTATCTCCTGTTTGGACATACCCGTAATTTGATATTTCTTTTCCATATCATCGATCATCAGATAACGGCACGGCGGATCGTCATGCCATTTTTGCACCGTGAAGTGACTGTAGTATGCATAACCGCAGGAAATAACTCCGTTAACGCATAAGAATATCAAAGCAGCGGAAGCTGTAAAAACCAACAGATATTTCCATATCCTATTTAGCCTGCGCTTGAATATCTTCACCCCTGCCGCGCTAAAGAGCAAAAACAATATTATAAGGCAGATCGTTGTACTGCCCATTCCCATTACCAGTCCTATTCTGTAAAAACTCCAAAACGGGCAAAACGAAATCCTGAGCGGAGTCATAAAAAACAAAGCTCCGCATAAGATCACAAGTATTGCCAAAAGACCCACCGCGGCGAGTATGCTTGCAGCAGTCTGCCAATTAAATTCTTTTTTCATTCTAAACCTCCCCATATCAAAAAGCAGAAAGATGCATTTAACACCCTTCTGCTTCTTACACTTACACTTATTTAGCCGCTGCGGTAATTACAGCGAAATCCGCCGACTTAAGCGACGCGCCGCCGATAAGACCGCCGTCGATGTTCGGCTTTGCAAGCAGTCCCGCGCAGTTTTTGGCGTTCATCGAGCCGCCGTACTGAATAGTTATGCTCTCGGCGGTTGCCTTGTCATAAAGACCCGCAAGCACATTTCTGATCGCGCCGCAGACCTCCTCCGCCTGATCGTCCGTGGCTGTTTTGCCCGTGCCGATAGCCCAGATAGGCTCATAAGCAACGACTACCTTCGCTGCGTCAGCCGCGCCTATACCGGCGAACGCCTTCTTTATCTGGATTGAGATCCAGTCCATAGTGATGCCCGCTTCTCTCTGTTCAAGCGACTCGCCGCAGCATACTATCGGGATAAGTCCCTTTTCAAGGGCCTTCTTTATCTTAAGGTTGACAGTTTCGTCCGTTTCGTTGTTGTACTCGCGTCTTTCGCTGTGGCCGATTATAACATAGCAAACGCCCATATCTGCAAGCATATCCGCCGATACCTCGCCCGTATACGCGCCCTTGTCCTCATAGTGAAGATTCTGTGCGCCTATTTTTACGTGAGTGCCCTTCGCCGCCTCAACAGCCGGAGCAAGACACACATACGGTGTGCAGCATACGACCTCGCACTCGGCGCCCTTCGTAGCCTCCGCCACCTCTTTAACAAAATCATACGCCTCCGACGGCAGCTTGTTCATTTTCCAGTTGCCCGCGATTATATATTTTCCCATAGTTATTCTCCTTTTGTTTAAATCCGCGTTTGAACGATTATTTGTCTGTTATTGCGGCTATGCCCGGCAGCTCCTTGCCCTCAAGGAACTCCATCGAAGCGCCGCCGCCTGTGGAAATATGACTCATCTTATCTCCGAGACCCGCCTGATTTACAGCCGCGACACTGTCGCCGCCGCCGATTATCGTTGTGGCGTCGATATCCGCCAGCACCTGCGCTATCGCGTTGGTACCCTTAGCGAAGTTCGGCATCTCAAATACGCCCATAGGTCCGTTCCATACAACCGTCTTTGCGGTTTTCAATACCTCCGTGAACAGCGCCACCGACTTGGGGCCTATGTCAAGACCCATCCAGCCGTCCTCAATATCTCCCTCGACAACCTTCGACTCGGCGTCATTCGCAAATTCCTTCGCAACGACCGTATCAACGGGAAGCACCAGCTTATCGCCCGCCTCGCTGATCATCTTCTTTGCGTAGTCGATGTAATCCGGCTCCAACAGCGACTTTCCCGTCGAAATGCCTCTTGCGGCTTCAAATGTGTACGCCATGCCGCCGCCGATTATCAGCTTGTCCACCTTCTTCAAAAGATTCTCTATAACGGAAATCTTTGACGATACCTTCGAGCCGCCCAGTATCGCGACAAGCGGGCGAACGGGGTTGTTTACGGCGTTTCCGAGGAAGTCGATCTCCTTTTGGATGAGGTATCCCGCCGCAGACTTCTCAACATACTTTGTAACTCCCACGTTTGAGCAGTGCGCTCTGTGCGCCGTGCCGAAAGCGTCGTTTACAAATACATCGGCCAGTGAGGCAAGCTCCTTGCTGAACTCATCGGCGTTCTTTGTTTCCTCCGCTCTGTAGCGGGTGTTCTCCAAAAGAACAACATCGCCGTCGGCCATTTCGGCAACAGCCTTTTTGGCGTTCTCGCCCACAACATTGTCATCCGCCGCGAATACTACTTCCTTACCGAGCTTTTCCGAGAGTCTCTTTGCCACGGGAGCAAGCGACAGCGACGGCACCGGCTGACCCTTGGGCTTGCCCATATGCGAGCAAAGAATAACCTTCGCGCCGTTTTTGATAAGATACTGAATTGTAGGAAGAGCGCCGACTATTCTGTTCTCGTCCGTGATATTTCCGTCAGCGTCCAGGGGAACGTTGAAATCACATCTTACAAGAACCTTTTTGCCCTTTACCTCAAGATCTTCAACACTGATTTTGTTGTACATTGTATTATCGTCCTTTCATAATGGAATACGGTGGTTTATACCTCTATATATTGTATCTCAAATATGTATTTTTTTCAAGTGATTTTCGGTAAAAAATTTGTTGATTTTTTAACGGGGTTTTGCTGTAAATTAATGCACAATTCATAATGGCAGCACATAAAAACCAATCCCTCGCGGGAGCGGCTTTTGCGCAAAAATATCCCCATACGCAAAAACCGCCAGCATTATTGACCGGCGATTCTTGCTGCTATGTATAGGATAAAAGGGTAGAATGTAATTTCTTTCTACAAGTATTATTATAGCACACGGCAGCGAAAAATGCAAGCATTATTTCTTTATAAAAGTGTACATAAAACCGTAAAAACAAGGCTGTAAAATTGTGCATAACGCCTTGACATATAAGCGCGGTCAGAAAATATTTTCCCATTTAAGACTGTATTTATCGCTTATATGGCGGATATTCACGTCAAGAGCGGCGCAGGAGGCGCAGGCGTCGGCGGTATTGCCGCAGGAGGCGTAGACGCAGAGTCCGGCAAGATATTTTTCGATGCTTTCGGCGTCGGAATGACTTCCCGTCACGGACAGAAATGTCCGTGCGCTTTGGACGTATCCGCTCATTTGGGCAGCTTTTTGAGCGGCTGCCTCGCTGTCGCCTCGGGTTATAAGCTCGCGCGCGTCCGAGTTCATCCGCGAGAGCTTTTGAGTGAATTGCGACAGCATCGCGCTGTGTATGCCGGCTCCCGCGGCTGTGACGGCGGCTATTATCATTGCCGTAATAAAGCTTCTCAACGAAACGTTCCCTTCCTTCTCTTTTCCTTCCTTTGGATAAACAAATCTCCGTCGGAGTCAAGCGACGCCAAAAACACATCCTTCTCGGAGCTTATGCCCCGCAAGACAAGCTCGTCCGAAAGCCATTTCCTGTCATGTCCGCTTCTTGCAAGCTCCCCAAGATTCAAAGAGCCGTCGGAGATCAGAATACACGGCAGCCCCTCCTTTTTAGGCTCGGAAAGCGGCAGGTCTGCGACCGTTACCGGACGCGCCTCTGTTTTGGGGATAACGGTAAGCTTGCCGTTTGTTTCCAATACGGCGGCTTCTATATCGGCTATGTTGCAGCAATTGCTTGCGCGCAGCTCCTCCAGAAGATCGTTTACATGAAAGCGAAGCCGTTCAAGCTCGCGCTCATCAATCCTGCCGTTGTAGATAACAATGCTCGGAGAGCCTGAAAATATCTTGCGGACGGTTTTTGATTTCAGGCTGAGATATGAAACGGCGATTTCCGCCACTATCAGGGAAAACACCGGCACAATCCCCGATAAAAGCGGTATGTCAATATCCTGCATCGGCACCGAGGCAAGGTCCGAGATCATTATCGCCACAACCAGCTCCGACGGCTGCAGCTCGCCTATCTGTCTTTTGCCCATCAGCCGCATCGAAAGTATGACCGCGCCGTACAGTATAAGCGTGCGTATCACAAGAACAAGCATGGCGCACCTCCTTCGGAACCGTTTCCTTAAGAAGTATGCGCCATGCGTTGATATTTTATTCAGGCTTCATGCTCCGTTTTACGCGCCAAAGCTTTAAAAGAGATTTTCGCCTTGAACAGATCGCCGTCGGCGGCGATCTCAAAGCTTCCGCCCATAAGCTCGGTATAGCTTTTCGCTATCGCAAGTCCCAGACCGCTGCCCTCGCCTGTGCGCGACTTGTCGCCCCTTACAAAACGCTCTGTAATTTCATCGGGCGAAAAATTCATCGGGTACGAGGCTATATTTTTTAATTCCGTCACAAAAACGCCGTCTTTTTTCTCAAGCGTCACATACACGCGCGTACCCTTCATCGAGTATTTCACCGCGTTGGAGATAAGGTTCTCAAACACGCGCGACAGCTTCCTGCCGTCCGCTGTGATGAGCGCCTCCTCCTCCGGAAGGCTCACCCGAAAATCAAGTCCCGACCCGTCGATCTCGCGGTTCAGCTCTCCAAGCGCCTGTGTTATCAAAAGCTTTAAGTCAAGCCTTTCCAAATCAAGCTCCTCATTGCCGCTTTGCGCCTTTGATATATCGAAAAGATCGGTGGTAAGCGCCTTTAGCCGTTCGCTTTTTCGTTTGATGATAAGCGCGTAGTCGTTCGCCTCCTCCGGACTTAGCCGCATCTGCGACAAAAGCTCGGCATAGTTGATTACGGACGTCAGCGGCGTTTTTAAATCGTGACTCACATTTGTGATAAGCTCGGTTTTCATGCGCTCCGACTTTACGGAGCTTTCTACAGCCGCTTCAAGTCCCTCTCCCAAAGCGTTCACGCCCTCGGCGATCTCCTTCGCCGCGCCCGTACATTCGGGTATGGCATAGCCCGCGCCGCCTTTTCTTATTATCGCGATGCCTTTTTTCACCTCGTCAAGGTCGGAAATGTTTTTGTATACCGTATATCCCGCCGCCAAAAGCAGTGCCGCGCACAAAAGAATCATAAAAAGCACCACTCCCGCATCGCCCGCGAATCCCGCATATCCGGCGACAGCCGAGAATATCCCTATCATAACCGAATACATCGCAAACGCCGCTAAGATCATACGCGTGTTCAT
>CAZCZR010000014.1:18017-26151 GCA_964503455.1 uncultured Lachnospiraceae bacterium
TCCCTATCATAACCGAATACATCGCAAACGCCGCTAAGATCATACGCGTGTTCATGCTCATGCGAAGTATCGTCCGCGCCGCTTTTTTGACACAGCGCCACGCCTTTTTGACACACCGCCACGCCTTTTTGACACACCGCCACAAAAACATCACAATGCGCACGCATACGCTTCTTTTAAGGAGGGAATGATCCTTCAGGCTTCTGATGACGGAAGCGTATACGGCAACGAAAACCGCACTTCCCGCAACAGCCGCCGCGATCATCAGGGAAACGATCCATTTGTTCGATGCGAACTCGCCCGTGCGCGAAAGGAGTCCGGAAAACTCCGCATATCCGAGTCCCGCCGCAATCATTCCTACCGCGTCAAGCGCGACAGCTCCGGCGCATACCTCAATCCATATCTTATCGCCTGCGTACAGCTTAAGACTGCCGTCCCGCCTTCTGCCCGCGACAGCCGTCACAAGGCAAATCGCAAGTATAAAACCGCCCAAGGCACAGCACGTATGTCTGATGCCTCTGTTTGCGCGATCCCTTGCCGTAATCCACTGGGCACGTGCCGATTCAAGCGCCGTCGGGGCGATTCTTATATACGCGGTATAGTCGGTGGTAACGGCATTTTCGGCGGCGTCAGGCTTTTTCGACGTCACCTGTTCAAGGACGCCTTCGCTGTTAAAGCGGTACAGCTTTCCCGCCGAATACAAAGCGTTATACTCCGCATCCTGCGGGTACACCTCGGCAAGGGTGCCGTCCTCGATGTAAAACGCCGGTCCCGTATAATCGGCGGTTGCGGCGGGCTTTGCCGCGCGCTCGTAGTAGGGGTTCAGATGCGTAAATCTTTTGTTGGCGCTCTGAACAACGGCGTCGAGGTCATAGCGCGTCACGCAGGCTCCCGCCGCATTGTACATTTCCGGCAATCCGTCAAAGAATATGTCCGTGTAATCGGTGTACCAGAGGGGGTCGTTTATCGAGGTGTTGGTCATAACAGTGCCGGTGTTGTTGTCAACGGCGTAGAACTGCGCCGACAGGCTTTCAAGCGCGGAGTAGTCCCCCGCCGTGGGCGCGGTCCCTCTTGCCGCCTTGTACATTGCCGTATCAATAATATCGGCGGCGGCCGAGAGTGATTCGCACAGATAATCGCTTTCGGCAAAGCTCGGCTCAAACCGGTATGCGGCACTGTCGCTGTCCGACACTGCCGCGATAATATCCGTGGCGGAGAATATCATCCACGCTGCCGCCGCCGCGCAAAGAATGTACGCCGCCGTCCGCACCGGCAGCGAGTACAGTGTTTTTTTCACGTTAATCCGCTCCTTTTCAAACATATCATTATTTTTCCAGCTTATACCCTATGCCCCAGACTACCTTGATATACTGAGGCTGCTTGGGATTTATTTCTGTTTTTTCGCGGATATGGCGTATATGTACGGCAATGGCGTTGTCGCTCACGGCGGTGTCTCCGTTCCAGATCCGGCTGTATATCTCGCCGGCGGAAAACACGCGGTTGGGATTGCGCATAAAAAGCTCCAAAATCCTGTATTCGCTTGGCGTAAGACGGATATTTGCGCCGTCGCGCGACACAGTCTTTGCGGCGGTGTCCATAACAAGGCCGTTTATGCTTATAACATCGGGCGAGGGCTTTTCCATAGCGCCGAGCTCGGTATAGCGCCGAAGCTGGGATCTCACCCTTGCCACAAGCTCCGAGGGGTTGAACGGCTTGGTTATATAATCGTCCGCTCCCGCCGAAAGACCGAGTATTTTGTCCGCGTCCTCCGACTTGGCGGAAATCAGTATGACCGGAATGTTTTTTGTGGCGCGCAGCTTTAACAGCGTGGATATTCCGTCAAGGCGCGGCATCATAATATCCAAAAGCAGCAGCTGCACATCCTCCGTCGAAAGCGCCTCCAGCGCCTCGAACCCGTCATGCGCCTCTATGACACGGTATCCCTCCGCCTTTAAAAATATCCCCGTGCTTGTCGTTATCTCCTTGTCATCGTCTACTATAAGTACCGTCATCCGCATATTCCCTTCCTCCTTTCAGATTCTATTATAGCTTTCCATTATGATAATTTGCCTAACGGATTTCTTAAGATTTTATTAATTATACCATAAAAAAAAGACCTTGACAAGGGGTGCGGCGCATGATATAATTATGTAAGAAAAACCGCTCTTTCAACGGGCGGTTATTTTTTAAGGATCGGCGCTACGGGGAGGGAACGCGTATGGCTATGTCGGTCACGGACAGAATATTTTCCGATTACGAGCAGACGCGCGCAAGGCATGAGCGCGAACGCAGACACAGGATAAGCGCGGTCGCGGCAAAATTTCCGAGGATCGCGGAAATAGACGCCGAGATAAACCGTCTGGGCATGGATACCCTCAAAAAAATCATGGCGGAGCCGAAAAGGTCGGCGGAGCTGAACGCCTCCATGAAAGAGTCTATCGAAAAGCTCAAAAAGGAAAAAGAGGCGCTTCTTTCGGCAAACGGTATTCCCGCGGACTACTCGCGGCTTGAATACGACTGCGAAAAATGCCGCGACACCGGCTATATCGGCACGGCTAAATGCGACTGTTACATGAAAAAGCTCGCGGACGCGTCATATGCCGATTCCAACCTTGAAAAGCTTGTTGCGGAGCAGAATTTCGAGAATTTTTCCTTTGATATGTTCAAGGGCGAAGCGCGCGCGCGAATGGAGATCCTGCACCGCCGCGCGATGGAATTTTGCGAGGATTTTGAAAAGCCGGGCAAGAGCATTTTTATGACGGGCAAGGTCGGCAGAGGAAAGACGTATCTGTCCTCATGTATAGCGAAAGCGGTCATGGACAAGGGATTTTCGGTCCTGTATATACGCGCGTCAAAGTTTTTCGAGCTGTGCAGAAAAAAGCACTACGGAAGGCTTACCGAGGAGGAGAGCGTCACAATGGACAGAACCGTCACGGACGATCTTCTTATCATAGACGATCTCGGCTCCGAGGTGGGCGCCGAGGTCATAAATCAAGGCTCTCTGCTTGACGTCGTAAGCGAAAGGCTTCTGAAAAAGAAGAAGCTGATAATCAACACCAACTACGTCATGAGCCAGATCGACGAGAAATACAGCAACAGAATGACGTCGAGAATATACGAGAATTTCATTCTTCTCCAGTTTGTCGGAAAGGATCTGCGAACGGAGGAATACCTTGAAAAGCTGCACAAAAACAAAGATTAAAACAAAATTTTGGGAGAAACACTTATGAATATTGAAACAAAATGCGTACAGGAGGGCTACAAGCCCAAAAACGGCGAGGCGAGAGTCCTGCCGATATATCAAAGCACCACCTTCAAATACGACTCGTCCGACTATATGGGAAAGCTGTTCGACCTTGAGGCCGACGGCTATTTCTACACGCGTCTTGCAAATCCCACCGTAGGCTGCGTTGAGGACAAGATTGCAAAGCTTGAGGGCGGTTCGGGCGCTATGATGACCTCATCGGGTCAGGCGGCGACGCTTATCTCGGTGCTTACGATAGCGGGCGCGGGCGATAATATTGTCTGCTCGGCGGCTGTTTACGGCGGCACGTTTAATCTTTTGGGCGTAACGCTTGAAAAGTTCGGCATCTCCACTACCTTTGTGGATCCGGACGCTCCGATAGAGGAGCTTAAAAAGGCCGTAAAACCCAACACAAAGGCGGTCATCGGCGAAACTATCGCAAATCCCGCCCTGACGGTTCTGGACATTGAAAAATTCGCGGAGCTTGCGCACTCAAACGGCGTGCCGCTTATCGTGGACAACACCTTCGCGACTCCGATACTGTGCCGTCCGTTCGAGTTCGGCGCGGACATCGTGATCCATTCCACCTCGAAATATATGGACGGCCACGCCGTGTCGCTGGGCGGCGTTATAGTTGACGGCGGCAGGTTCGACTGGGCGGCAAGCGGAAAATTCCCCGAATTTACCGTCCCCGATGAATCGTACCACGGGGTAATATATACCGAGCGCTTCGGTGACGCGGCGTTTATCACAAAGGCGCGCGCTCAGCTGATGCGCGATCTCGGCTCATCTCCGTCCCCGACGAACGCGTTTTTGCTCAATCTCGGCCTTGAAACCCTGCATCTGAGAATCATGCGCCATTCGGAGAACGCGAAAAAGGTTGCCGAGTTCCTTGAAAACGACAAGAGAGTATCGTGGATCAACTATCCGGGACTTGAGTCAAGCCCGTATAAGCCTCTGGTGGATAAGTATCTGCCCTTAGGCGCAAGCGGAGTCGTTTCCTTCGGCGTAAAGGGCGGAAGAGCCGCCGCGGTAAGGTTTTTGGATTCGTTAAAGCTTGCGGCTATAGTAACTCACGTAGCGGACGCGCGCACCTGCGCTTTGCATCCGGCAAGCTCCACGCACCGCCAGCTGACCGATGAGCAGCTTCTTGAAGGCGGCGTAAAGCCGGATCTGGTAAGGCTTTCGGTCGGCATCGAAAACGCGGAGGATATTATTGCGGATATAGATAACGCTTTAAACGCCGCGCAAATATAATCTAAGCGCAGATTGCAATCTATCGCAAGCTCCATTTCAAGCAAGCTTGATGGAGCGTTGCTCCGATTTAAAATTTGAAAGGAAATTATGAAAAACGTTTTAATAACCGGCGCGTCGCGCGGCATAGGCGCGGCTTGCGCACAGGTCTTTGCCTCGGACGGCGCGCGGGTGTTTATAAACTACAGGCAAAACGATGAAGCCGCCCGTGCCGTTGCCGAAAAGACCGGCGGCATTTTGCTGAAGGGCGATGTGTCGGACATGGAGGATGTTCGCCGTATAGCCGCGGAATGTGACAGGTACGGCGGCGCCGATGTGCTTGTGAATAACGCGGGCATAGCGTGTCAGAAGCTTTTTTGGGACGTGACGGAAGCGGACTTTGACAGGATGTTCGGCGTAAGCGTAAAGGGAATGTATTTCCTGACGCAGGCTGCGGCGCGAAGCATGATAAGAAAAAAGCGCGGCAGGATAATAAACATCTCCTCAATGTGGGGAGTCGCGGGCGGCAGCTGCGAAACGCATTATTCCGCCGCGAAAGCCGCCGTTATAGGCTTTACAAAAGCTCTCGCAAGAGAGCTTGGCCCCTCCGGCATAACGGTGAACTGTATCGCCCCCGGCGTAATAGACACGGATATGAACAAGCCTGTCGGGCCGGAGATCCTGGCGGAGCTTGCGGAGGAAACGCCCCTTATGCGTCTCGGCACGCCGGCAGAGGTCGCCTCGGCGGTAAAATTCCTCGCATCCGATGAAGCGTCGTTTATAACGGCGCAGATCCTCGGCGTTGACGGAGGGATAATATAGGCGCCGTACAGCCGCATCAAAATGATTTTCAAACGGCGGTTTGCGTAAAATCTCCTTTAAAATATAAAAATCCCTTAGAACAACCGTATTGCCGCTGTTTTAAGGGATTTTTCGCACAAGCTTTTTCAAAATGCTGTTTTAATACAGCCGCTTTATTTCTCCGCAGCGGCTTTTCCGAGAGCGCCGCAGCTTATAACGGCGTCATCATCGGGCGCGTCGTTTGCGATAACGCTTTCGCACACCAGATTTGCGCCCGCGGCATTAACGCGTTCCTCCCAAGAGCGCATCCATTCGCCGTCGCCCCAGCCGTATGAGCCGAAAAGCGCGACATTTTTACCCGATAAGCTGCTTTCAAGCTCTGTAAAGAACGGCTCAAACTCGCTCTCCTCCAAAACCTCCGAGCCCATAGCCGGGCAGCCCAATATCAACGTATCGTATTCCGCCGCTTCATCAGCCGTTATTTGCGAAACATTAAAAAGCTTTGTTTCGCTGTTTACTTCCTTTGCTCCGTCCGATACCGCCTGCGCCATAGCTTCGGTATTGCCCGTGCCGCTCCAATAAATAATCGCTGTTTTACTCATTATGTAAAATCCTCCTTTAAATATTATTAACAGGCTATGCCTGATAATTTACTTATGCCGCGCAGAAGATCTGCGCCAATGTCCTGCCGTTTGACAGGCGCTTTAATACAGCCTTTCTGCAAATTTTGTATCTTGTGAACAGCTCCCGCGTTTTTTGTTCGTTATGATAGACCTTCCAGTCGCCCGCAAACAGGCACGGCTCGTGATTTATAAATCCGTATATATCGCATAGCGGATATCCGAGAAACGCGCCTATCTCGTGCGGGAAGCTCTCGGTTTTCAGCCGTTTTTTCAAAACATTTATGTATGATCCGAGCGTGTATTCGCGCGGGTATCCGACACTTCTCAAAAAAGCCGAGATCCCGTCCTTTTGCAGATATTGCTTCAGCTTATCTTCTCTGTAAACCATTACAAGCACGCGTCTGTCACATTCACACAGTATTTCAAAGTAAATGCCCTTTATATTCATTTCTTTATTCAAACGGTTTATTTCCGGGTGTATATTCGGAATTTTATCCTTATAACACGCGACAAGATTGGCGGGCTTTATCCCCGCCAGCGCCGGAGCGCAATGATAGGCAATTATTTTTTCAAGCATATGACAGCCTCCTGTTATTAGCGTTAGTTATAACTAACCTCAATGATAAGTTTACCACGACTAACCGCACTTGTCAATACTTATTTTGAAATTTTTTTATTATTTTTGTTTTTTTCAATACATCGGAGGCTTTTACAGCTTCCACTCGCTGCTTTTTATCTGCAAATCCGCCATATGCTTATAGATGCCGTTTTGTTTTGCAAGCTCCCCCGGCGCGCCCTGTTCGCTGACAACACCGTCCGCGAGTACCACAACCTTATCCGCGCCGCTGACGGTTCTCATTCTGTGCGCTATGATCATTACCGTTTTATTTTTGATCAGGCGCGAAAGCGCCTCTTGAATAGCGGTTTCATTTTCCGCGTCAAGCGACGCGGTCGCCTCATCAAGCAGAATGATCGGCGCGTCTTTTAAAAACGCCCTCGCGATAGAGATTCTCTGGCGCTCTCCGCCCGACAGCTCACAGCCGTTTTCGCCTATCATGCTGTTATATCCGTCGGGGAGCTTATCCGCAAACTCATCGCAATTCGCCAGCCTCGCCGCCGCAAGCACCTCCGCGTCCGTTGCGTCCTTTTTGCCGATGCGGATATTTTCCATGATCGTATTGTTAAACAGCGTAACCTCCTGAAACACGATCGAATAAAGCGACAGCAGCGTTTCCGGCTCTATACCTGAAATATCCGCGCCGCCGACGGTGATCGTTCCCTTGTTTATATCCCAAAAACGCGCGGCAAGCCTTGACACGGTCGTTTTGCCGCCGCCGGACGGGCCGACAAGCGCGGTCACCTCGCCCTGCTTCGCCGTAAACGACACATTTTTAAGCACCGTTTCGCCCGTGTTATATTCAAAGCCTACGTTGTCGAATACAATATCATATCCCTCATTGCCGATTTTATCCGTTCCCGTCTGTACGGGGTGGTCAAGTATCTCGTTCATGCGGTCGATATTTGTCCTTGTGGATATTACCGCCGCTAAATTTTGGAGCGCGCCCTCCAAAGGCTCATACAGTCTTGACGCGACAAGCAAAAACATAAAGAACACGGGAATCCCAAGCGAGCCTTTTACAAGCAGTATCGAGCCGGCAAGCGCGACGGTCGCAATGCCGAGCTTTAAAATCAGACCCGCGCTTACGACAAATAACGCCGTTCCGAGTTCTGATTTTAATTTGCGGCTTTCAACTGCCTTGATTTTTTTATCCAGACCTTTCAGGTATGCCTTTTCCGCGTTGTTGGATTTCAGATCGCGCAGAGCTTCGATGCACTCCTGCACGCCTTCTTCAAGGTCTATCTTCGCCCTCATCTGCTTTTTGTTAAAATAATTCTGCACTCTCGCGGAAAACGCCACAATCGCGAACGCGATAGGCAGTACCCACACCGCCGCTACAGCCATTCGCCAATCGTATGTGAACAGACCTATCGCAATCAGAATTGTCGATATAACAGAGCCGACAAGCTCCGGCACAAAATGCGAAAACGCGGTTTCAAGCGCCGCACAGTCGCCCATAATTGAGTCTGTCAGGTCCGCCAAGTCCTTTTTGCCGAAAAACGACAGCGGGATTTTACGAAGCTTTTCCGCAAGCGAAACCCGCCGCACTCCGCTTTCAATATACGTCGCGAGGTATGTTCCGTTATACTGAAATCGGGTTACAATAAATATCAG
>CAZCZR010000015.1:0-25580 GCA_964503455.1 uncultured Lachnospiraceae bacterium
TTGACAAATTCGCGAATAAAAGGTAAAATATAAAAAGTACTGATTCATTTTTAATGAAAGGAAAGATCATATATGCTGATTACGAAAGCGCCGAAGGGTACAGAGGATCTGATACCCTCCGAAAGCTACAAATGGCAGTATCTGGAGAAAAATTTCAGGGAGGTATGCGATGTGTTCGGTTACAGCGAGATTCGTATGCCGACCTTTGAACATACCGAGCTTTTTGAACGCGGAGTCGGCGACACGACGGATGTTGTCGAGAAGCAGATGTACACATTTTTGGACAAGGGCGGCAGAAGCGTGACGCTGCGTCCCGAGGGAACGGCGTCTACGGCGAGAAGCTTTATACAGAACAGCCTTTTTCAAAACCCGATGCCCGCAAAAATGTTTTACAATATCCCGTGCTTTCGCTACGAGAACAAGCAAAAGGGCAGATTGAGGGAATTTCATCAGTTCGGTGTGGAGGTTTTCGGCGCGAAGGGACCGGAGATTGACGCGGAGGTGGTATCGCTGGCGCTGACGTTTTTGAAAAAGTCCGGACTTGAAGATCTGACGCTGCATATAAATTCCATAGGCTGCCCCGAGTGTAGGAAAAGATACAACGAAAAGCTGAGAGATTGGCTTCGTCCCAAGCTGAGCGGACTGTGCGGCACCTGTCAAAGCCGCTTTGAAAGAAATCCCTTGCGGATACTCGACTGCAAGTCGCCCGTTTGCAACGGACTTACCAAGGACGCGCCGAAGCTGCTTGACAATATATGCGAGAGCTGCCGCGCCCATTTCGAAGCGTTTAAGGCAAGCCTTGACGCTATGGACATAAAATACGAGATTGATGACGGCATAGTGCGCGGACTTGATTATTATACAAAGACGGTGTTTGAGATCATAAGCGGTCCGTTCACGGTATGCGGCGGAGGCCGCTATGACGGACTTATCGAGGAGATAGGCGGCGATCCGACTCCGGCAATAGGCTTCGGACTGGGTATTGAAAGACTGCTTCTGCGTCTTGAGGAGAAGGGCGCGGTCATACCGAAGCCTGCAGGTGTGCAGCTTTATACGGTTGCTCTCGGAGATGAGGCGAAGAAGTACACGCTTCGCCTTACCGACACTCTCAGAAAAAACGGCATAAGGGCAGCTTCCGACGTTATGGGCAGAGGTCTCAGAGCGCAGATGAAATATGCCGACAAGCTCGGCGCGGAGTATACGACAGTCCTCGGCGACAATGAGATCTCCGAGGGTAAAGCGCGTCTTAAATACATGGCAACCGGAGAAGAAAAGGAAATACAGCTTGATAAAATAACGGAATTTTTTATGGAGGATAAGTAAAATGGATACGATGCAGGGCTTGAAGCGCACAAATTACTGCGGAGAAACGGCGGGAACGGGAAAAGAGGTCGTGGTCGGAGGCTTTGTCCAGAAGATACGCGATCTGGGAAATCTTATATTTATCGATTTGAGAGACAGAACCGGAATAGTTCAGCTTGCTTTTGACGACGGAACGTCAAGGGATGTTTTTGAAAAAGCGTCAAAGTGCAGGACGGAGTATGTGCTTCTGGCGAAGGGAACCGTGCGCGAACGCGAAAGCAAAAATCCGGATATTCCCACGGGAGATATAGAGGTGTACGTTACGGAGCTTAGGGTGCTTTCAAAAGCGCAGACAACCCCGTTCGAGATAGTTGACAACACGAACGTAAACGAGGAGCTTAGATTAAAGTACCGCTACCTTGACTTAAGGCGCGGAGTGCTTCAGAAAAACCTCATCATGCGCAGCAAAATAGCCAAGGCGGCGCGAGATTACTATACCGACAACGGCTTTATCGAGGTGGAAACGCCTATGATGATTAAGTCAACCCCAGAGGGCGCGAGGGATTATCTGGTGCCGTCAAGAGTGCATAACGGCAAGTTCTACGCCTTGCCCCAGTCGCCGCAGATGTATAAGCAGCTGCTTATGATTTCGGGTATCGACCGCTATTTTCAGCTTGCGCGCTGCTTCAGGGACGAGGATTTAAGAGCCGACCGTCAGCCGGAGTTCACGCAGATAGATTTGGAAATGTCATTTGTGGATGTGGACGATATACTTGAAATAAACGAGGGCTTTATACAATACCTTTACAAGACGGTGCTTGACGTGGATATACCGCTGCCGCTGCCGCGCCTGTCTTACAATGAAGCCATGGAGCGCTACGGCTCGGACAAGCCGGATACGCGTTTCGGCATGGAGATAACGGATCTGTCGGATATAGTTGCGGACTGCGGTTTCGGAGTATTCAAGTCGGCTGTGGAAAACGGCGGCTGCGTGCGCGCAATCACGGCAAAACAGGCGGCAAAGACACTTACAAGAAAAGAAATAGACAAGCTGACCGAGTACGTAAAGGGCATTGGCGCCAAGGGACTGGCGTTTATACGCTGGACAGATGACGTGCCGACGTGCGCTTTTGCCAAGTTCATGCAAAACGGCGAGGTGGAGGCGATACTCAATCGCACGGGAGCCGAAAAGGGCGATGTTGTGCTTATCGTAGCCGACAAGACGAAAGTAACCTTGCCCGTACTGGGCGCGCTGCGTCTTAATGTGGCCAAGAAGCTTGATATAATACCGGAGGGCAATAACTTCCTGTGGATAGTGGACTTCCCGTTTTTTGAATATGACGAAGAAAGCGGCGCATGGGTAGCGATGCATCATCCGTTTACCATGCCAAAGGAGGAGTGTCTGGAGTATCTTGACACGGACCCCGGCAAGGTGGTCGCAAAGGCGTTTGACCTTGTTTTGAACGGCGTGGAGCTTTCGAGCGGTTCGATACGTATAACAAATCCCGACTTGCAGCAGAAGATGTTCGAGGCTCTCGGTCTTGAAAAGGAGGAAATAGAAGCGAAATTCGGTTTCCTTGTGGACGCGTATAAGTACGCGGCTCCTCCTCACGGCGGTCTTGCCATAGGCCTTGACAGGCTTACCATGCTTATGTGCGGCTGCGACAATCTGCGCGATGTTACGGCGTTCCCGAAGGTGCAGAATGCCTCGGAGCTTATGACCAATGCGCCGTCGCCGGTGGATGAAAATCAGCTTGAAGAGCTTGGTATCGCTATTGTGAAGAAGGAAGATTAAAGTGAATATCAGGATAAGAAAATATACCGAAAATGACATTGATGCGATGAACGGCATATGGAACGAGGTCGTTGCCGAGGGTACGGCGTTTCCGCAGGAGGAAACGCTTGACGCGGAAAGCGGCGCGGAGTTTTTCGGTGCGCAGACGTACTGCGGTGTGGCGGAGAATGAGGACGGCGAGATTTTGGGACTGTATATCCTGCACCCGAACAATGTCGGCAGATGCGGTCATATATGCAATGCCAGCTATGCCGTAAAAGCCTCCGCGCGCAACAAGCATATAGGCAAAAAGCTTGTCAAAGACTGTATTGAGCAGGCGAAAAAAGCCGGTTACGGCATTTTGCAGTTTAACGCTGTAGTAAGGACGAACGCGTCCGCAAGGCATCTGTATGAAAAGCTTGGGTTTGTGCCGCTGGGCGTTATCCCGAAGGGATTCAGGATGCCCGACGGCAGCTATGAGGACATAGTTCCGCACTATATACCGCTTGCGTAATGTGCGGACGGAAAAATTATGAAAGGATATGATAAATTGATTGATGTTGACGGTCTTGTAAAATCCTACGGAAGAAAAAAGGCTCTTGACGGCATTTCCATGCATATAGACAGGGGAGAGGTCGTCGGGTTTTTAGGACCGAACGGAGCCGGAAAGTCCACGACGATGAATATTCTCACCGGCTGTATATCATATACGAGCGGCTCGGTGAAGATAGACGGCATTGACATACTCGACGATCCCAAAGAGGCAAAAAAGAGGATAGGCTATCTGCCGGAGGTGCCGCCCTTATATACGGATATGACCGTAAACGAGTATCTTGATTTTGTGTACGACTTAAAAAAGGCGAAGCCGCGTCCAAAGCAAAAGCATATAGCCGATATATGCGCCGATACCGGACTTTCGCAGGTGTGCGGCAGAAGGATAGGCAATCTGTCGAAGGGATACCGCCAGAGAACGGGACTTGCCGCCGCCATGATAGGCGATCCCGACATACTCATACTTGACGAGCCGACGGTCGGACTTGATCCTCAGCAGATAATCGAGATTCGCGAGCTTATCCGCGAGCTGGGAAAGACAAGGACGGTCATATTAAGCTCTCATATACTTTCCGAGGTACAGGCGGTATGCGAGAGGGTCATCATTATAAACAACGGCAAAATAGTGGCTGAGGACACGCCCGAAAATCTTGCCGCGCGGATGACGAGGCATGATTCCATGACTCTGTGCGTTATTTCCGACACTGACGCCGCGGCTGCTTTTGCGGCGGCGGACGGCATTGAAAGCGTTAATAATGCGGGCGAGGCTCCCTATGGAGCCGTAAGGCTTGAGATCAAAGCAAAGGACCGTATCAATGCGGAGCTGTTTGAGAAAATAAACGCCGTAGCGCGTGAAAACGGCATGACGGTAACCTCGCTTGAGGAAAAGACCTCGTCCCTTGAGGATGTGTTCATATCCGTCACATCGGGCGCGGGAGCTGCCGAAAAGGAGGAGGACGTGCAATGAAAGCGATATTCAGACGTGAAATAAAGGCGTATTTCAACGCCATGCCCGCGTATGTGTATCTTGCGATCTCGCTGATACTGTGCGGCGTGATGTTTTTCATCACCAATGTAATGGCGCAGTCGGCGCAAATGACGAGCTATTTTTCAAATATAATATCATGGTCGCTGTTTTTCCTGCCGCTCCTGACAATGAGAATGTTTTCGGAGGACAAGAAGCAGAAAACGGACGTGCTGCTGCTGACGGCTCCGGTGTCGGTCGGGGAGATGGTAATGGGAAAATTCCTGTCGGCGTATGCAGTATTTCTGACGGGTACCGCCATAACGCTTCTGTATCCGGTGATAATCGCCATATACGGAACCTTGCCTGTTGCCGAGGTTGTGTGCGGATATATAGGCTATATGCTCGTATGCGGCATGATAATCGCCATAGGCGCGCTTATGTCGGCGGTGACGGATAATCAGATAGTCGCGGCGGTATCGACATTCGGCGTGATACTTGTGGCGATATTCCTCGGAAACGTAGCCGGCTCGATACCTGTCGAGGCTGTGGCGGGGGCGCTTGTATGGCTGTCGCCGCTTGAGAGATTCACAAAGTTTTCAAACGGGGTGCTTAGTGTTCCGGGCATAGTTTATTATTTGAGCGTGACGGCGCTGTTTTTGTTTCTGACCTGCTGCGTCTTTGAGAAAAGGAGGTTTAGATAATGAAGCATAAGACTAAAGTATCTTTGACCTCTGCGGCGTTTGCCGTTGTGTCCGTAGCTGTGATAGTGGCTGTGAATATGGTGGTTTCGTCGCTTGCCAAAAAGACAAACCTTGAATTTGACATGACGCCCAACAAGATATACAATCTGACCGACACGACTTTGGATTTTTTAAAGAGCTATGACCGCGACACGACGATATATACCTTCGCCTCGTCCGCGGACGAGGACAGCGTTATAGCAAATGTGCTGAGAAAGTATCAGGCGGCGTCGGAGCATATAAAGCTTGAAAACATCAATCCCGCCGAGAATCCCACCTTCGGAAAAGAGTACGTAAAGCAGGGCGAGAGCCTTCAGCAGGATTCCGTTATCATAGACGGCGGCAGCGGCAGGTACAGGGTGTACACTCTGTCGGAGCTGTACTCGATAAACGAAAGCACCGGCACCGTGCGCGGTGTGGACGCGGAAAACAAGATCACCTCCGCGCTTCGGTATATAAAAAGCGATGAGGAATCAACGGCGTACTTTATGACGGGTCACAACGAGGCGAACGCCGACGGAGCAAAGACGCATCTTGAAAGCGAGGGCTATATCGTTGAGGAGCTGAATATTCTCAACGCTGATATTCCCGAAGAAGCGAAGCTTATCATAATAGCGGCTCCGTCCGCCGATTTCACGCCGGAGGAGATAGTGAAGCTTGAAGCGTATTTCGCGCGCGGCGGCTCGGCGTTTGTGATGTTCGACGCCTCAACCAGGGCGGAGCTTCCCAATCTTTCGGCGGAGCTTGCGCAGTGGGGAATAGCGGTTTCCGACAGCGTGAGTGTGGAGGAGGACACGGATCATCTTCTTATGATAAGCGGCAGCGGACAGACTATATGTGTGCCGGAGCTTGCCGACCACGCCGTAACGTCCGCCGTCAAGGACAATGACAGGACAGTCGCGTATCTTCCTTACGCGAGGACTCTTGAAAAGCTGTTTGACACGAACACAAGCTATAAGACCTCCGTGCTGATGACCACAACGAAAAAATCGCATACGGCTTTTGACTACGACAATCTTGAAGCGGCGGACAATTCCGACGGCAGCTATCCGATAATGATAGCGTCGGAGGACAGCAAGACCGGAGCGAAGATAGTCGTTTCCGGAAGCACATTCTTATGCTCTGTGGCGAAGGAGACCGTGGCGGACAGGCTGGGGCTTGCGAATTATGACCTTGTGTCTAATATTTGCTCGTACCTTCAGGGCAGCGAGGCAAATACCATAAGCGCTAAAAGTCTCGCGGCGTCAAGACTTACCATGAGCTCGGCGGCTGTGCTTCTGACGGCGCTGTGGCTTGCGGTCATACCGCTTGCGATTTTGGGCGCGGGCATCGTTGTGCGGCATAAGAGAAAGAACCTATAGGAGGCGTGCATTTGAACAACAATAAAAAAATAATCGGCTCGGTAATAACGCTGCTGCTTCTGATAGCCGCCTTTATAGCGCTGAACCTGCCCGAAAAGGAGGAAAGCGCGCCGGAGCCTTCCGCCGAAATTGCGACCGCGGCGCCGATTTACACTGTGTATGACGCGTCGGCTGACGATATAGATTCGCTTGTGATAAAAGCGGACGGCGGGGAGATAAAAATATCCCGCCTAAAAGACAAGTGGACGGTAAACGGACGCGATCCCGATGATGTGAACACAGCTCAGACAGAGGAAGTGATAGGATATATAACCCCGATGACTTCAAAGGTGATAGCCGCCGAAAACGCGGAGCCGGCGTCGGATTACGGCTTTGACGCGCCGACTGCGGTGATAGAGATCACCCGCGCTGACGGAGCTGCCGACACTATAACCGTAGGCGGCATAAGTCCTTCCTTGGGCGAGTATTTCGTAAAGTCCTCCAAGGACGAAAGGGTTTATACTATCAGTCAATATAAGACGGAGGCCTTTTTGAGAAAGGAGTCCGATTACAGGACCTTCAGCCGCTTTTCGATAAAGCCGGAGGAAGTCGAGGCGATAGAGTTTACCCGCTCTGACGGGGAGAATTTCACGATAAGCCGCAAGCCGGACGAGGATACGGAGCTGTATAATTCGTGGCAGCTTGAGGGAAAGTATTCCTATACGGTCAACGCTATTGACGACTATATTGACGAAAGCATACTTGAGCCGCTGGGAACGCTTGATATATCGCGTCCCGCAGAGGAAGGCGCATCTTACGGACTTGACGCTCCGTCATGCGTTATGAAGATAACGGTAATACCCCAAAATGACGACGGCAGCAGAGGAGACCCGTACACCGAGGAGATCACCCTCGGAGCAAAGACCGCCGACGGCGACACCTACGCCGCCTATAAGGGCGGAGTGTACAGAGTAAGCACAAGTGCGCTTGACTTTGCGTACACGAAGCAGTTTTATATCATATCAAAGCTGGCGCTTCTGTCAAAGGCGGACGATGTTGAGAAAGCGGAGCTGTCCTTCGGCGGCACGCATCATGTTATAGAGCCGGTCAGCGGAAAAAATGAAGCGGATATATCCTTCCGCTATGACGGAGAAGATATAGACAGCGAAAAGGGATCCGAGCTGTATCAGGCGCTTATAGGTCTTGCGGTGGACGGAGAATATAACGGCGAACCTCTCGGAGAGTACGCCGGAACCGTTAGGTTCACGTTTAAAAACGGCGAAGATACGGAAGCGGAATTTTATGAAATAGACGCGCTGAAATATGCGCTTAAACGCAACGGAAAAATTGATTTTACGGTTAAGAGATCAGCCGTAGAGGAAATGATAAAAAGCTTTAAATAATAAAAGGCTTTCAATAGGAGGATCATTATGGCAGAGAAAAAATCAAGCAAAAGCGCGAAGCTTATGCCGGTAGAGAGAAAATATGACGAGGAAAAGTCCCAGGCGCTGCAGTCTGTGTTTGACATAATAGAAAAGGAATACGGCAAGGGCAGCATAATGAAGCTGGGCGAGAAGCCGCATACCGATGTGGACGTTATACCCACGGGTTCCATGACGCTTGATCTTGCGCTTGGCGTGGGCGGCGTGCCGCGCGGACGTATCGTGGAAATATACGGGCCGGAGTCGTCCGGCAAGACCACGGTAGCGCTTCATATCGTGGCGGAGGCGCAGAAAATGGGCGGAGAAGCGGCGTTTATAGACGCGGAACACGCTCTTGATCCCGTGTACGCTCAGAATCTCGGCGTTGATATAGACAACCTTATCGTTGCTCAGCCGGACACGGGCGAGCAGGCTTTGGAGATCGCGGATGCGCTTGTCAGGAGCGGAGCGCTTGATGTTATAGTTATCGATTCGGTGGCGGCGCTTGTGCCTAAGGCGGAGATCGAGGGCGAAATGGGCGATGCGCAGGTGGGTATGCTTGCAAGACTGATGTCGAAGGCTTTGAGAAAGCTTGCGGGTATAGTCGCAAAATCCGGCACCTGCATAGTGTTTATAAACCAGCTCAGAGAAAAGGTCGGCGTTATGTACGGCAACCCCGAAACAACTCCGGGCGGCCGCGCTTTGAAGTACTTTGCGTCTGTAAGAATGGATGTAAGAAGAGTCGAGGTCATCAAGGACGGCGGCGAAATGATAGGCAACAAGACAAGGGTCAGGATAGTCAAAAACAAGGTCGCTCCTCCGTTCAAGGAAGCGGAGTTTGACATTATTTACGGCAAGGGCATCTCAAAGACGGGAAATATCCTTGATGTGGCTGTGGAGTACGATATAATAAAGAAATCCGGAGCGTGGTTCTCGTTCAACGGAGAGAAGATAGGTCAGGGAAGGGACAACGTCAAGGCGTATATGGAAGCAAATCCCGATTTCCTTGAAATGATCTCCGATATGGTCCGCCGCGCTCTTAAGGGCGAAAGTGTTGAAGATATTTTAAACGGCGCACCCGCCGAAAAACAGGATGAAAAACAGGATGACGAGCAGTAAGCGCTGTTTTTTTCTCCATAATGCAAATCGTCTAAAAAAATTTGCATAAAAAAGGCGGTAATAGTGTATATCAACTAAATTTCTAAAAAAAAGCAGTGATATTATCAAAAAAATATTGACGTAGTTTAAAAAATATAGTATTCTATTAATATAGTATTTATAAAATTTATGAAAACTGCGGTTTTTAGTTATAAGTAAGTCAGACAGGGGGCAAATATTTATGTTTTCAAAAGAAGTCGTTGTTCAGAATCAGGTAGGTCTGCACGCAAGACCCGCGACATTCTTTATCCAAAAAGCTAATGAATTTAAGTCGAGCATCTGGGTGGAAAAGGATGAGAGAAAGGTAAATGCAAAGAGCCTTCTTGGCGTTCTGTCACTCGGCATAACGAAGGGAACTTCAATAAATATCATTTCGGACGGCGCCGATGAAGAGGAAGCCGTTAACACTCTGGTTGAGTTGATTGAATCGAATTTCGCGGAATAATTTAAGAATATTATTCAAACACTAAGCATACGGCTGTCTCATAGATATATTGGGACAGCCTTTGTTAAAGTTAAAGGGCTGATGTGAACAGTATGTTTGATCTTAAAGACGAGCTTAAACGCCTGCCGGACAATCCGGGCGTATATATAATGCATGACAAAAAAGACACTGTCATATATGTCGGAAAGGCAAAGATCCTGAAAAACAGAGTGCGCCAGTACTTTCACGCAAGCGCGAATCATACGCCGAAGGTAAAGGCGATGGTCGCCAATATCGCGTATTTTGAGTATATAGTCACCGACTCCGAGGTGGAGGCGCTGGTGCTTGAATGTACTCTTATAAAAAAGTACCGTCCCAAATACAACATCCTTCTCAAGGATGACAAGCAGTACCCGTATATAAAAGTGACTTTGAACGAGGAATACCCGCGCATAATGATGGTGCGCCGTCTGGAAAACGACGGAGCCAAGTATTTCGGCCCGTATATGGGTTCAAATACCATAAAAAACACGCTTGATATGGTGCAGAAGATTTTCACGCCGCCGACCTGCGGCAGGAAATTCCCTGAGGATATAGGCAAAGGCAGGCCGTGTCTTAATTATCATATCAAAAACTGCTTCGCGCCGTGTACCGGAAATGTCAGCAAAGCGGAGTACAGAAAGGTGTACTATGATATATGCGCCTTTATCGAAGGACGGCACAAGGAGCTTTACAAGCTGCTTGAGGACGAGATGAACCGCGCGTCAGAGAATATGCAGTTTGAAAAGGCGGCTGTATACCGCGACAGGATACGGTCTTTGAAGGCGCTTGAGGAAAAGCAGAAGATACTGAACACCGATGATATGACAGACCGTGATATAGTAGCCGTAGCGCGCGGCGACGGCGACGCGTTCGCGGAGATATTTTTCATACGGTCGGGACGCGTTACGGGCAGGGAAAATTTCAGACTGTCAAATGTCGGCGACGCGTCGGACAGTGCCGTGACGGCTGATTTTTTAAAGCAGTTTTACTCGGTAAGTCCGGATATACCGAGAGAGATATGCACAAGCGCCGAGCCGGAGGAAAAAGAGCTTATAAGCGAATGGCTGTCCTCGCAGGCGAAGCGGAAGGTGGTTTTATCCGTTCCGAAACGCGGCGAAAAGAAACGGCTTGCGGATATGGTAATGAAAAACGCCGTTATAGCGGCGCGCAATACCAAAATAAAGGAAATGAGCGAATTTAAGAAAAGCAACGTCTTAAAGGAGCTTCAAAAAACGGTCAACATGGAAAAACTGCCCTACAGGATAGAATCCTACGATATTTCAAACATCAGCGGAACGAACAATGTCGCTTCCATGGTGGTGTTTGAAAACGGCAGGGCTGAAAATAAAAAATACAGAAGATTTAAAATAAACACCGTTGAGGGCGCGGACGATTACAAGGCTATGCAGGAGGTGCTGCACAGGCGTTTCCTGCGCGCTCTTGAGGAACAGGAAAAGATAGACAAAAACGAGCTTGCCGAAAAAGACGCAAAATTTCTTCCCATGCCCGATCTTATTCTCGCGGACGGCGGGAAGGGACACGTAAGGGCGTGCCGTCAAATGCTTGACATGATGGAGCTTGACATTCCGGTGTACGGCATGGTAAAGGATGACAGGCATAAAACGCGCGGTCTCACCTCGGAGGAGGGCGAGATCGAGCTTAATATGACGTCTGCGGTGTTTCATCTGATAACGCGTATTCAGGATGAGGTCCACAGGGTCGCAATATCGTATCACAGGCAGCTTCGGTCAAAAACGGCAGTGCGTTCGGTGCTTGACGATATACCGGGAATAGGCGAGAAAAAGCGCGGCATATTGTTAAAGGCATTTGGTTCGGTGGAGCGTATACGCGCGGCTTCCGAGGAGGAGATCGCCGCCGTAAAGGGCATAACCCGCACAAACGCAGTCCGGATAAAAGAGTTTTTTGAGGGAAACAGCGTTTAAAAAAGCCGTTTAAAACCGATACGGGGAGAAACTATGTTCAGACTGATTGAAAAGGGCGATATTGCATATTATACCGTCACCGAGATAGAGGAAACGTGTATCGCAAACCATTGCTTCACGACCCGCAGGGGCGGCGTAAGCAAGGGCATATACGAAAGCATGAACCTGCGTTTTCACTGCGATGACCCGACTGAAAATGTGAGAGAGAATTACAGGCGCATCTGCTCGGCGATAGGCTCCGATTACAGGCGGCTCGTTCACTCAAAGCAGGTGCATGAGGACAAGGTGATTCGCGTTGACGGCGAAAACGCGGGAAACGGGATCATAAGGGAAAACGTGTTTACAAGCGCGGACGCTCTTACCACAAATGAAACGGGGCTGCCGATAATGGCGGCATATGCGGACTGTGTTCCGATACTTTTGCTCGATCCGGCAAAAAGAGCTGTCGCGGCGGTACATTCCGGCTGGAGAGGTACGGCGGCGAAAATCTCGGCAAAGGCTGTTTTGAAGATGCGCGCCGAGTACGGAACGGATCCGGCGGACGTTATAGCCGCCGTGGGACCTTCAATACAGGAGAAGAGCTTTGAAGTCGGGGACGAAGTCGCGGAGGTCTTTTTAAGACTTTACGGAAACGAGACCGCGCGCCGTTACGGCGAAAAATATCACGTAAACCTTCAGCGTGCGATAGAGCTTCAGCTTGAGGAAGCCGGCGTTAAAAGGATAGTAAATTCCGGCATAGACACCTATGATAACGCGCAGCTGCTGTTCAGTCACCGCAAAACGAACGGACAGCGCGGCGCTATGGCTGCGATAATTGAACTGAAAAAATAGAATTAAAACAAACTTGAAAAGGAATGAAACGATATGCCGAAGAAAATTTTAGCGGCATTGTTATGCATAATTATAATGGCGGGCATTACCGCCTGCTCATTCAATAAAGCTCCTGACAAAGACAATGCGCCCGAACAAGAGGAGAACACCGTAGTCGCGGAGGATGACAGAACCATTAACGTTGCTATATACGGCTGGGACACATACAATCCCATAACAACACAGTCGCAGTCGGTCAGGGACTGTATGCGATTTGTGTACGAGCCGCTGTTTGAGCTTGATGACGGACTCCTTCCCGAAGGCGTGCTTGCCGACAGCAGAAGCGTTTCCTCCGACGGAAAAAGCCTTACGGTAAAGCTGAAGCAGGGTGTGAAATGGCATGACGGCGCGGCGTTTACGGCTGATGATGTGGTATACACATTCAATTCCATAAAGGCGAGGAGCGACTGCCCGTACAATACCTCTCTTGAGGGCATAACGGCGTGCAGAAAGACCGCTGCGGACACGGTGGTGTTTTCGCTTTCGCAGCCTATAACGGACGCCGCGTCGCTTCTGAGCTTTCCCATAGTAAAGAATAAAACGCCGATGACGGTGGATTCGGGCTATACGCCGATCGGCACTGGCCCTTATAAGTATGCCGGACGCATTAAGCAGGACGTGGTATATCTTGCCAATGACACCTCATGGCATAAAGGCTGGGTCAATATAGCGGGCATATGCGTCACAATGACAAGCGACAAAGAACACGCAAGATCGTTGTTCGAGGCGGGAGAAACGGATATTGCAACCGACGACGTTATAGATTTTGCATCCTATACGCCTAAGGGCGGCGCAATCATAAAGGATTATATCACAAACAATCTCACCTACCTCGGAGTGAATTTCAACAAGCGTATACTGTGGGGAGCCGGAACAAGAAAGGCTCTTGGCGCTGTCATAAACAAGTCGGAGCTTGCGACGGGTGTCATATTTAAACGCGGAGTGGAAATAGATGTGCCGATAAATCCGACGTCGTTTTACTATTACGATGTGACACAGCGTTTCGGCTCAAAGGCGCAGACTGCGGAGGAATATCTCGCGCAGGACGGCTGGAGCCGTGACGATGACACGGGCATATATGTGCGCAGCACTGACGGCACAAGAGAAAAGCTGAGCGTGAGCATACTTGTAAACAGCGACAGCGAGGAAAAGACCGCCGTAGCCGAAAGGATCGCCGAACAGTACAACGCTTTCGGCATAGAAGCCAAAGTCGATGGCGTGGAGTACTCAAGATACAAAAGCCGCGTACAGTCGGGGAATTTTGATCTGTTCATAGGCGAGACGGCTTTGCCGGACAATATGGATCCCTCGGTGCTTGTAAAAGGCGGCGACAACTATTTCTCATACAAAAACAGCGAGCTTGACACGGTGCTTTCTGAAATGGGAAAGACCACTGACACCGAAACGCTCAGGACTCTGTTTATTCGTTACGGCGACTGCATAGCCGCTGACACGCCCTTTGTAGCGCTGTATTTCAAAAAGGCGGGAGTCGCGTACAGAAACAGGATCATAAGCGGCGTTTCGCCGAATATATCAAACCCGTACAGGAACATACAGGAGTGGCAGCTCAGATAGCTGCTTAAAAGCGGGGGTACAATCACAATGGAAGAAAATATAGTCGAATATATCGTAAAAAATATGGAAAGCTTCTCCAAAAGACGGCGTATACTCGGAGCGTATATAGCCGAAAACTGCGAAAAGGCGGCGTATATGACGGCGGCGAAGCTTGCCGCAAAGACAGGAGTGTCCGAATCGACTGTTGTCCGCTTCGCGGCCGAACTGGGCTTTGACGGGTATCAGGAGTTCCGCAAGGAGCTTTTAAACGTTGCCAAAATGAAGCTTACAAACATTCAGCGCATTGAGCTTGCAAGCGACAGGATAGACCCGAAAAATGTCTTTGAGAGCGTGGCGCGGGCGGATATACAGAGCATTGAAAACGCCATGGCGGAGCTTGATATAAAGGAGTTCGACGCAGCCGTGGAAACGCTTATGGATGCTCAGACCATATATGTGATAGGCGCCAGAAGCGCGGCGTCGCTTGCAAATTTTACCTATATTTATCTGAATATGCTGTTTCCCGATGTAAGGCTTGTAAGCTCGGTCATAGCGGGAGATATGTTCTCGCAGATGATACACGCCAAAAAGGGTGACGCGGTAATAGCCATAAGCTTCCCGCGCTATTCCAAAACCACCTATAACGCAGTCAATTTTGCCTATAAGCACGGCGCGGACGTTATAGCACTTACCGACAGCCGCAACGCGCCTATAGTAAATACGGCGACACACTCGCTTATAACGGGCAACGGCAAGATAGATTCCTTCGCCGATTCGCTTGTGGCGCCGATGTGCGTTTTAAACGCGCTTGTATGCGCTTTGGGCATAAAGCGAAAGCATGAGGCGGCGGAGACCTTTGAAAAGCAGGAAAGCGTGCTTGGCGCTTATGATCTGATACGAAAGGAATGAGAGATTCCATGGCATCGGAAACGGTGGTAATAGGAGCCGGAGCGGCGGGAATGATCGCCGCGGGCAGACTTCGCGAGCGCGGCTGCGGTGTGACTTTGATAGAGCGCAATTCGGTTGCGGGACGCAAGATTCGCATAACCGGCAAGGGCAGATGCAATATCACCAACGCCTGCGAAACCGAGGATATAATAAAAAATGTGACTGCCAACGCGAAATTTCTTTACAGCGCGGTGTACACCTTTACCAACGAGGCAACAATAGCTCTTATGGAGCGTCTGGGCGTGCCTGTAAAGGTTGAGCGCGGCGGAAGGGTATTCCCCGTGTCCGACTCGGCGAAGGACGTTGCGGAGGCTTTGAAACGCTACAGTGTCGGCTGCGGCGCGCGTATTGTACACGGACGCGCCGAGGAGGTGCTTTTGTCGGAAGGAAGGGTCTTTGGCGTAAGGCTTGAGGACGGACGGACGGTAAAAGCCGGCAGCGTTATAATAGCAACGGGCGGAAAGTCGTATCCGCTTACAGGCTCGACCGGAGACGGATATAAGATGGCTGAAAAATGCGGACACACGGTAATCGCGCCGAGACCGTCGCTGGTGCCGCTTGTAACGGAGGAAAAATGGTGCGCGGAGCTTATGGGACTGTCGCTTAAAAATATATCCGTTACGGTGCGTGACGCACACGGGAAAAAGATCTATACTGATTTCGGCGAGCTGCTTTTCACGCATTTCGGATTGTCCGGACCGGTGATACTGTCCGCGTCGGCGCATATGAAAAAGCCTGAGGGATGTAAGGTCAGCATAGACCTAAAGCCTGCCCTTTCGCCGGAAAAGCTTGATGCAAGGATTCTCAGGGATTTTGAAAAGCACAGCAGAAAGCACCTTGTAAACGGTATGGAGGAGCTTTTGCCGAAGGCACTTATACCTGTGGTGCTGCGGCTTTCGGGACTTGACGGGCATAGGACGGCGAACAGCGTGACGCGCGCGGAGCGTCTGCGCCTCGGAGAGGTCATAAAGTCGCTAGAGCTGACAGTCAAGCGCTTTCGTCCTATAGACGAGGCGATAGTCACATCCGGAGGTGTAAAAGTGTCGGAGATAGATCCGTCAACGATGGAGTCGAAAATAGTGCCGGGACTGTACTTTGCCGGAGAGGTCATAGACGTGGACGCGTATACGGGCGGCTTTAATCTGCAAATAGCGTTTTCAACCGGATACCTTGCGGCGGAAAGCATTGCGGACTCGGCAGAACATAAGGAGTGACGGTTATGGATATAAAGAAGGAGCATGGCAGCAAAGAAGTCGCGGCGGCTGCGGTAGAGGTTGCCGTAAGCGGCGGACGCGACGCCGAAATAAGGATAAAGGAAAAGTACGCCGCACAGAATATAGGTGTCGCGGCGGTCAATTTCGGCAGCGATTTCCGTGAGGCTGTGGCGAAGATACTTGAGCGCGCAGTGGTAGCGGCGAAGCGCGAGGGGATCATAGAAGAAACTCACGCGGAGGAAGGAGCCGTTGCGGGAGCGGCGCACGAGGCTGTCACACAGCTTATATCGAAGGCTACGGGACTTAATCTCGGCGGCAAAATCGGCGTGGCAAGAAGCGGCGCGCATATAAGCGTGTGCGTTTTCTGCGAGATAGGACTCCTCAACCTCAATGAGGTGGCTATAGGTCTGGGACACAGAGTAGTGTGAACATATTAAATCTGCGAAAGGAAAAGAAGATGAGAGCAATAAGAGGAGCGATAACTGTTGAACATAACAGCCGCGAAGAAATACTGGAAGCGACAAGAATACTTCTTGACGAGATGATAGAAAAGAACAGCGTTGCGCATGATGATATGGTGGATATGATATTCACGCTTACGCCGGATCTGAACGCGGTGTTTCCGGCTGTCGCGGCAAGGCTTGAGGGCATAACCGATGTGCCGCTGATGTGCATGAGCGAGATACCCATAGAGGGCGCTCTGCCCAAATGCGTACGCATACTTATGCACGTCAACACGGATAAAAAACTTGCCGAGATAAATCATATATATCTTCGCGGCGCGGTAAAGCTGAGACCTGATCTGGCGGGAGGAAAGAGATGAATACTTTGCGTGTTGCTGTGGACGGACCGGCGGGCGCCGGAAAAAGCTCGCTTTCCAAGCTTGCCGCGTCACAGCTTGGATTTCTCTACATTGACACAGGCGCGATGTACCGCGCGGCGGCGCTGTTTGCCATAAACAACGGCATTGATCCGAAAACGCGCCCCGAGGAGCTTGTAAGCCGTCTTGACGGGATAAATATTAAGCTTATACCATCGGAAGCCGGCAACAGGGTGATTCTTAACGGAGAGGACGTTACGGACGATATAAGGAGCGAGGAGGTAAGCGTAGGAGCGTCAAATGTCGCCGTCATACCTGAGGTAAGGGAGAAGCTCGTTGAACTTCAGCGCGCTATGGCGGACGGAGCGAACGTTATTATGGACGGCAGGGATATAGGCACTCACGTACTGCCCGATGCGGAGCTGAAGATATTTCTTACGGCGGACCCTCATGAAAGAGCCGTGCGCAGATATAAAGAGCTTTCGGAAAAGGGTGTTTTGTGCGATCTTGAAAAGATAGAGGCGGATATAATCTACCGCGACAAGAACGATTCCGAACGCGCCGTATCGCCTCTGCGTATGGCGGATGACGCGGTGCTGTACGATACTACGGATATAGATTTTGACGGCGCGCTTGCCGGACTTGAGAAAATGATAACAGAGAAAATGAGGGGGTAAGCACCGTGAGCTTTTATACGGCTGTTAAAAAAATAGCGGATGTTGCTGTGCGCATGATATTCAGGCTCAGGATAGTCGGCGGCGAAAACGTGCCGCAAAACGGCGGCGCCATACTCGCGCTCAATCACAGAAGCAACTGGGATGTGGTGATTGCAGGCGTAAGCTGCAAAAGACCGCTTTCGTTTATGGCTAAAAGCGAGATGTTCGAAAACAAAATAGGCGCGGCGCTTTTCAGAGGTCTTGGCGCGTTTCCCGTAAAACGGGGAAGAGGAGATGTAGCGGCAATAAAAACCGCAATGGAAATACTTTCCGCTCAACGAATTATGCTGATGTTTCCGGAGGGAAAACGTATAAAGGACGGCTCAAAAGTCAAGGCTAAAACGGGAGCCGTAATGATTGCAAACCGCACGGAAACGCCGATAATACCTGTGAACATATCCGGAAAGTACAGGTTCAGATCCCTTGTGACTGTTACATACGGAACCCCTGTTTACTATTCAAAGAACGAATACGGAAAAATTTCGTCGGAAAATTTGCAGGAATTATCCGATAAACTACTTGACAACATAAGGGAGTTGGGTGTATGATTAAAAAAGCGGGGACAGCGGGCTTTTGTTACGGCGTAAAACGCGCTGTGGACGCTGTTTATGAAATGGCTCAACGGGGTGAGAAGATCGCGACATTGGGCAATCTGATCCATAACAGGCAGGTTGTCGAGGATCTTGCGGAAAGAGGCGTAAACGCGTATGACAGACCGGAGGATATTCCTGCCGGCGTAAAAGCCGTCATAAGAACTCACGGCGTAGGCAGAGAGATCGAGGAAACGCTTGCAAAACGCCCCGAAGGCTATTATGATATGACCTGTCCTTTTGTCGCAAAGATACACAATATTGTGAAAAAACACTCCGAAAACGGCTGGGAGATCGTTATCGTAGGCGATAAAGATCATCCTGAGGTGAAAGGCATAAACGGCTGGTGCGAGAATAAGGGACACATTATCTATGGCGAAAATGCAGATCTTGATGAAGAAATCAAAGAAAAACCGCTTTGTATTGTAGCACAAACCACAATAAATCGAAAAATTTTTGTGCAAATAGTAGAAAATTTAAAAAAAACTTGCAAAACCTATGTGATTTTTGATACAATATGTAATGCGACGGGAAATCGTCAATCGGAGGTTCGGTCGCTTGCGTCCGAGTGCGATATTATCGTGGTTGTCGGAGGCAGGGAAAGCTCCAACACGCGCAAGCTGGCGGAGATAGCCCGCGAATGTTGCGGTGAGGTATATCACATTGAAACTTTTGAGGATCTTCCTCAAAATATATATTATAAAAATAAAAAGATAGGTATTACGGCAGGTGCATCCACGCCAAGTCGTATTATCGAGGAGGTAGTTAACGTTATGGAAGAAAATTTAAAGAACGGGGAAACTTTTGCCGAGCTGTTTGAGCAGTATTCAAGCAAAACCTTAAATAACGGAGATATAGTGGATGGCACTGTTGTAGAGGTTCGCAATAATGAGGTTATCGTAGATATCAGCGGGTTCAAGTACAATGGACAGCTTGCCGCAGATCAGATATCGGATGATCCGACCGTTAAGCCGCAGGATTTGTTCAAACCCGGCGACGCTATAAAGGTTTATGTTATAGGCGTAAACGACGCCGAGGGCAAAGTTGTTCTTTCAAAGAAGAAGCTCGCCGCTATGGAAAGCTGGAACAAGATGAAAGCCGCTTACGAGTCGGGCGAGACTGTCGAGGGTAAGATCATAAAGGCGGTTAAGGGCGGAGTTATAGCTTTGACCAACGGTTCGCAGGTATTTATCCCCGCAAGACAGGCTTCGGAAAGATACGTTCAGGATCTTCAGACGCTCGTAGGCAACGAGGTTGCTTATAAAATTACCGAAATCGATGAGAGAAGGAAGAGAGTTGTCGGTTCGGTAAGAGTGATCCTTGAGGCTGCAAGGAAGGAAAGAGAGGCTGCGTTCTGGGCGGACGCTGAGGTGGGCAAGAGATACCGCGGCGTTGTAAAGTCACTCACATCCTTCGGCGCTTTCGTTGATATAGGCGGTGTTGACGGTCTTGTTCATATTTCCGAACTGAGCTGGACAAAGATCAAGCATCCGTCAGAGGTCGTTAAAGAGGGCGATCTTCTTGACGTATATATCAAGGACATAAACAAGGAAACAAAGAAAATATCGCTCGGCTTCAAGAAGGCTGAGGATAACCCGTGGGTAATTGCCGAAAAGAAATATCACGTAGGCGATGTTGTAAAGGTAAAGATCGTAAGAATGTTGCCGTTCGGCGCGTTTGCCGAGCTTATGCCCACTATTGACGGTCTTATCCATATCTCGCAGATTGCTGACAGAAGAATCGGCAAACCCGAAGACGTTCTGCAGATAGGTCAGGAAGTCAATGCAAAGATTCTTGAGCTTAACTGGGCTGACAGAAAGATAAGCCTTTCGATCAGAGCGCTGCTTGAAGAGGGAAAGTCTGCGGAGCCTGAAGAGGAGGAGCCGGCTGACGAGAATGTTCTCGTATATTCGACAGATCCTGAGGTAAAGATAGAAAACCCCATTGAGGTGGAAGAGCCCGACGAGGAAGAAAAACCCGTCGAGGAAGAAAAGCCTGTCGAGGAGGAGAAGCCTGTCGAGGAAGAAAAACCCGTTGAGGACGAAAAGCCTGCCGAGGAAGAAAAGTCCGTTGAAATTGAAGAATAATATAAAAATATAACAGGAAGGCTGTCAAGGGCAGCCTTTTTGTCGTGTTACAGGGGAAAGGAATATTTTTATGACCATAGACGATTTTAAGCAGAAAATGCGCGGCAGAGCCGTTACCGTTATCGGTATAGGCATAAGCAACAAGCCGCTGATAAAATACCTGGTATCTCTCGGAGCGCAAGTCACCGCCTGTGACAGGCGCGGCGCCGAAGAGCTGGGGGACACGTATGATGAGATGAGATCGCTTGGCGTTAAGACGGTTTTGGGAGACGGGTATCTTTCGGAGCTTTCGGGGGAAACTATCTTCAAAACACCGGGTATGAGATTTGATGTGCCGGAGCTTTTGGCAGCGCGCGCAAGAGGCGCGGAGATTACATCGGAGATGGAAGTGTTCTTTGATGTCTGCCCGGCTCATATAGTGGCTGTGACAGGCTCTGACGGCAAGACAACGACAACAACCCTTATATACAAAATCCTGACCGAAGCGGGTTATAAGACGTGGCTCGGCGGGAATATAGGCAACCCGCTTCTTGCCGAGGCGGAGAATATGAGCGCGGACGACTGGGCGGTAATTGAGCTGTCAAGCTTTCAGCTCCATACCATGAAAAAATCGCCCGAACGCGCGGTTATCACAAACATCTCGCCCAATCATCTCGATATGCACAAGGATTACAGGGAGTATATCGACGCGAAAAAGAATATCATGCTTTATCAGAAGCCGTCCGGACTGCTGGCGGTAAACGCCGACAACGCGGTTACGGCGGAAATAGGCAAAGAATCCAAGGGCGAGGTAAAGTATTTTTCACGCGAAAAAGAAGCGGACGTGTATCTTGACGGCGGCGTTATACGCTCCGGCGGCAGAGCGGTGCTTAATATCAGGGATATAAAGATCCCCGGTATGCACAACGTGGAGAATTATATGGCGGCGATAGCGGCTGTGGGCGATCTGGCGGATGACGCGGTGATACGTCATATAGCGAGGGAATTTGGCGGCGTGGAGCATAGAATAGAGCTTGTGAGAGAGCTTGACGGAGTGAGATATTACAATTCCTCTATAGATTCAAGCCCCAACCGCACAATAAATACGCTTAGAGTATTCAATGAGCCTGTGGTGCTTATAGCGGGAGGCAAGGACAAGGGCATACCGTATGATGACATAGGCGCCCCTATAGCCGAACGCGTCAAATCGCTTGTGCTTATAGGTATGACCGCCGATAAGATATACGAGGCAGTAAAGGCTGCCGATACGCAAAACAAAGTGAAAATACAAAGGGCGTCATCATACGAGGAGGCTGTGGCTATGGCAAGAGCCGACGCCGAGGCGGGTGATGTTGTGCTGCTTTCTCCTGCAAGCACCAGCTTTGACAGATTTAGAAATTTTGAAGAACGCGGCAGACTGTTCAAGGATATAGTGAACGGTCTGGACTGACAAGCGCGACAAGAGGTATCAAATGAAAACAGATGAACTGATAAAAGACATACAGAGCTTCAGCAATCTGCGCGGCATATCCGGCAGCGAGTACCGAATTGCAAAGAATATCGCGGCGGCGTTTGAGCCATATGCCGATGAGGTAAAAACGGACACCCTCGGCAATGTTATCGCGATAAAACGCTGCGGACGTGACGCGGCAAAAAAAGTCATGATAGAAGCTCATATGGACGAGATCGGTCTGACCGTCACATCAATAGACGACAGAGGCTTTCTGACTTTTGCCAACGTCGGCGGCGTGGACAGAAGGATTCTTCCGTCAATGGAGGTAGTTGTTCACGGGAAGCGCGATGTTATTGGCGTGATAGGCGCGAAGCCGCCGCATCTTCGCGAGAAGGGCGATACGGATAAAAGCACCCCGCTTAAGGATATGGCTGTGGACGTTGGCATGACAAAGGAAGAAGCCGAGGCGGTGATCTCGGTCGGCGACAGTATAACGCTCGCTCAATCATCGGGGGAGCTTCTCGGCGGGAATCTAAGCGGCAAATCGCTTGACGACAGGGCAAGCGTGGCTGCGGTGCTGAATGTGATGAAAGCTGTCGCGAATACGCGCCTTAACGCGGATATATACGCCGTGTCCGCCGTATGCGAGGAGATCGGCGGCATGGGAGCGGAAACCGCCGCGTATGCCATAGAGCCTGATATAGCCGTCGCTATCGATGTGTGTCACGGCATAACGCCCGACAACTCATACAATGCCTTTGAAAACGGCTGCGGCGCCGTTATATCCGTGGGGCCGAATCTGCATCCCAAGCTTACGAAGCGGCTGTTTGATACGGCGGAGGAGTACGGCATCAAAACGGAAACGGATGTTGACGGCGGCGATACAGGCACAGATGCGTGGGTGATACAGGTATCGCGCGCGGGAGTTCCCACGGCGCTTTTGTCGATACCGCTTAAATATATGCATACCTCGGTGGAAACGCTGGCGGCGTCGGATGTAAAGGCAACGGCGGAGCTTCTGACGCGGTTTATAGCGGATCTTCCCGAAACGGATGAGGAATGGAGGGATTGGCTGTGCTTTTAGAAAAACTCTGCAACGAAAACGGCGTAAGCGGCGATGAAGGAGCCGTGCGCGGCATAATTCTTTCCGAGATACGTCCGTATGCCGATGAGGTGACCGTTGATACCATGGGCAATCTCATTGCCTTAAAAAAGGGCGCATCGCGCAGTAAGCGCGTAATGCTTGCGGCGCATATGGACGAGGTCGGCTTTATCATATCCGGCTTTACCGAAAAGGGCTATCTGCGCTTCAAAACAGTCGGCGGCATAGATCCGAGGGTGCTTGTATCAAAAAAAGTTACTGTCGGACACGCCAAGCTAAAAGGCGTTATCGGCATGAAGGCGATACATCTTCAAAAAAAATCCGAGCGCGACAGCGTGCCGGAGATAAAGGACCTTTTTATAGATATAGGCGCCAAAAACGAGGACGACGCGAAAAACTGCGTTCATCTCGGCGATTATGCCGCGTTCGATACGGTGTATTCGGATTTCGGCACAAACAAAATCAAGGCAAAGGCCATAGATGACAGGGCAGGCTGCGCCGTTTTGACGGAGCTTATAAAAAAGCCTGTTAAGTATGACACGTACTTCTGCTTTACTGTGCAGGAGGAGGTCGGCCTTAGAGGCGCGAGGATAGCCGCGCACAGGATCGCCCCCGATATTGCGCTTGTGATAGAAAGCACCGTATGCTCGGACGTGTACGGCGAAAAGCCGCATCGGTATGTGACGGAGCTTGGCAAGGGCGCCGCCGTGACTTTTATGGACAGAAGGACCGTCGTGCCGCAAAGGCTTGTGCGCTGGCTGTATGACGAGGGCGCGAAAGAGGGAATAGCGGTGCAGTATAAAAGCTCGGCAGCGGGCGGAAACGACGCCGGAGCGATACATCTTGCGCGCGCAGGAGCGCCTGCGGCTGTAATTTCGCTTCCGTGCCGATACCTTCACTCTCCGGCGGGAGTTGCCGACAAAGGCGATATTGAAGCCGTTTTAAGGCTTTCACAAATGTTTTTGAGAAGAATTGACGAGGTAATATAAATGGAGCTATTGAAAAAACTTACACAGACGGATTCCGTTTCGGGATCGGAACAGGCGATACGCGATGTTATCGCCGAGGCTATGGCGCCTTACGCGGACGAGATAAGCGAGGACGCCCTCGGCAACCTGATATGCCATAAAAAGGGGAGCGGAAAATGCCGCGCTATCGTGGCGCATATGGACGAGATAGGCGTTATAGCGGCTGTCATAGACGATAAAGGCTTTATACGCTTCGCGCCCGTGGGCGGACTGGAAGTGAACGAGCTTGTATGCCGCAAGGTCAGATTCGCAAACGGCGTTATAGGCGTCATAGGCGCGGAGGATAAATTCTTTGAAAAGCCCGATGTGTCCGCGCTCTATATCGACATCGGCGCCCAAAGCGCGGAGGAGGCGCAAAATAAGGTCGCTGTAGGCGATACGGCGGCGTTTATCGGCGGCTTTTACGAAAATGATACCGTAGCCGTGTCAAAGGCAATGGACAACCGTGCCGGCTGCCGCTGCGTCATAGAGGCTGCCCGAAGCTACAGCGGCGATAACGATATGTATTATATTTTCAGCGCACAGGAGGAAGTCGGACTTAGAGGAGCGAAAACCGCCGCGTATGATAAGGAAATAGAATCCGCGGTCGTGCTTGACGTTACCGACACGGGCGATACGCCCGAAGCGCCCGCTATGGCTGTGGCTCTGGGTAAAGGGGCGGCGATAAAGGTTATGGACAGGTCGTTTATAAGTCATTTCTCCGTCAGAAGCGAGCTGGTGCGCCTTGCGCGCGAAAACGGCATACCGTATCAAATGGAGATAATGGTCGCCGGCGGCACCGACGGCGGCGCGGTCCACGTGCGCAAATCCGGCGTCAGAACCGGCGGCATATCCATACCGACGCGCTATATCCATTCCCCGTCCGAGATGATCTCAAAGGCGGATCTGCACAGCTGCGCAAGGCTGCTCACACTGTGGCAAAACAGCTAAATAGTTCCATTTTTAGGGGATAGGAAAAAAGCTTCAGAATGGACAAACCGAACTGAACTCAAGGCTCTGCCTTGGGTTCAGGTTACCCGAAGTCGTACATAGGTACGTCGAGGGTGAGGTTTGTTCATAGCAAAAAGGCGTTATTCGTAGGGGACGGCGTCCGCGACGTCCCTCTTGTCTGAATATTTACTTATTACTTATTCTATATATTCCCGCCTTTTTGCGGTCTGGAGTTTTTTAACATCCCCTTATTGAAAAAAAACGGCGCGGAATTGTTCCGCGCCGCCGTGTTATTCAATTAATGCCATGTCTGTGCGGCATACTCATCCGACTTGTTTCTGATGTTTTCCTGTCTGAGTGCGAGATCGACATAACCGTCATCCGTGAACGCGCTTGTAGCTCTAAGGCAAGCATTGTATTCCCAGCTGATTGGTATTGTTACCGCCGGGTATTCCGTGAAGCCGTAGGTTTTAAACGTTACCTGTTCGCCGTCTTTTGTTTCGAGAAGATAGTCGTTACGTTCCGTTATGTTGTTGAACATCTGGCAGAACTCGGCTCTTGTCATGGTGTTGTCCGGATAGAAGTTACCGCCGTCGCCTACGAGATAACCCTTGGCGATCATTATA
>CAZCZR010000016.1:0-24485 GCA_964503455.1 uncultured Lachnospiraceae bacterium
ATCTGAAAAAGACTAAGGAATTTAATTTACAATAAAGGAGATTTGAAAAAGATGAAATTAGGAATAGTAGGACTCCCGAACGTGGGGAAATCCACATTGTTCAACGCCATAACACAGGCGGGCGCGGAATCCGCGAATTACCCCTTCTGCACTATTGAGCCGAATGTGGGCATTGTGGATGTGCCGGATGAGAGGATAGACACTCTGGCGAAGATGTACAGTCCCAAAAAGGTGACCCGCGCGTATATCGAGTTTGTGGATATAGCAGGACTTGTAAAGGGCGCCTCAAAGGGAGAGGGACTCGGAAACAAGTTCCTGTCTCACATACGTGAGGTGGACGCGATAGTACACGTGGTGCGCTGCTTTGAGGATTCCAACATAACCCATGTTGAGGGTACTATAGATCCCATACGCGATATTGACACGATAAATCTGGAGCTGATACTGTCGGATATAGAGATACTCGACCGCCGCATAGAAAGGGCGAAAAAGGCTATGAAGGGCGACAAGTCGCTTGCGGCCGAGGTTGATATGCTTGAACGTTTGAGGGCGCACATGGAGGAAGGGAAGTCGGCGAGGTCATTTGACTTTACCGATGATGAGCGTGAGATAATAAAGGAAGTGGCGCTTATTTCCATGAAACCGGTCATATATGCTGCCAATGTTGCGGAGGATGACTTTTCCAATGGCATAGAAAACAACAGATATGTAAACGCGGTAAAGGAATTTGCCGCGGCGGAACATTCGGAGGTAATGCCTGTTTCGGCGAGAATAGAAGAGGAGATCGCCCAGCTTGATTCGGACGAGAAGGCGATGTTTCTTGAGGAGCTTGGAATGAGCGAATCGGGACTGGACAGGCTTATCAAGGCAAGCTATTCGCTTCTCGGACTTATAAGCTTTCTGACGGCGGGCGAACCGGAGGTAAGGGCGTGGACCATAACCAAGGGTACAAAGGCGCCGCAGGCGGCGGGGAAGATACATTCCGATTTCGAGCGCGGCTTTATACGCGCTGAAGTCGTTGCGTATGACGATCTTATCGCCCAAGGCTCTATGGCTGCGGCAAAGGAAAAAGGACTTGTGCGCTCCGAGGGCAAGGAATACGTGATGAAGGACGGAGACGTTGTGCTGTTTCGGTTTAACGTATGATGATTCTGCCGCATAAATAAAAAAATCGGGAATATATCTGCCGTAATATGGCAATACTCATATATAGAGCGGCGCAAAAACCGTTTGGAAATTTTGTGACGCTCAGAATCGAAAAAGGAGTATTGCTGCCAATGGATAACCAAAAAAGAGCCGTACTGCTGAAAAATTTTTCGTCGCCGTATATATGCGAGGCTGTGCTGATAGTGCGCGACTGCGCGGAAAGCAGAGAATGTGACAATGACATTATACGCGAGGCGGAAAGGATGATAAACGATTATATGGCAGAAGCGTATTTCAATACCGCCATGCCGTCTTACAAGAAGGAGATGCGCGGATCCGCTAAGCTTGTGGCATGGATAATGGCGTCGGTAGTGACGGCGCTTGCGCTTACGCTGTTTCTGATATTCAGATAAAAAAGACATCAAAAGAAAAAAAGACCGATGATGCGGCTCAAAACAGCCGGTGATCATCGGTCTTTTGTATTAAGAAATCACTGATTAATCATCATTCGCAGTCTCGGACGGCGCTGCCGTTGCCGGAGTGTTCAGCGGATGAAGCGATGCCGAAATATATCGGACGAAATCATCGTATTCCGCGCTCAGCGACTCATCGGAGACAAACTCGAACGACAAAGCCGTATCTCCGGTAATGATACATTTTTTATAATATGACTTGGAAGCCTGCTCAAGCTGTGTGATATACAGCGTGTCGCTTGCCGAGCCGTATATGACGCGTCCGCCGTTTGCCGAGGCGTATTCTTTTAAAAGATCAGCCGCGCTTTTTCCTGCAGGAACGGTTTCCGAGGTGATATACATATGGGCGTCAACGCCGCCCGGCGCCGCCGCCTGAAACAGCGTTTTCGCATCATCCGCAGCCTCTATTATAAACGCGCTCGGGTAGGAAGCCTCATATCCGTTTTTCTCATCGTAGATAGATGTGACATATGGTTTGATACGGTTAGCTTCTTCCGTTGAAAGAGCGGTGTCGAAGCTTGCCTCGGGCTTGGGAGTTGAGGCATTAAGCTCAACCGCGCCGTCGGTATGCTTCCAATCCTCGTTGAGGTGTCCGGACATATACAGGTACGTTGTCAAAAAGCTCGCCACGACAAGGATTGCGGATATTATAATTATCGCGGCAAGAGCCTTTATATTAAATTTTTTTCCGGCGTGAGGATCATCGGAAACTATAGCAATATCCTCGTCAGCAATATCCCCGTTTCCGGTTTCCGCGCCGGCGCTGCGCTGTGATTTGCCGCAGCGTGAACAGAAACGTGTTCCGTCCTTCAGCTCCTTGCCGCAATACTTACAATACATATCAGTTGATGTTTATAGGAGTTCTGTCAATCGTGAACTCGTCGGATGTCCTGAAAGCGGTATCGGTGTACTTATCGCCGCTCTTGGTTTTTATAATGAACATAGTGTCGTTGGAACGGTCGGTCACACGCGATGAAAGCGTGAATGTACCCGCGCCGCCCGCGATGGATTTGAATTTAAGCTCCATAACGACTCCGTCCTCGGACGCACCGATCTCCGGGTCAAGATATACGTATGTGGTCTTAAGAGAATCGTCCTTAAAGTTCGGGTTTGAACCGCCGATGTATTTTGAGGAGTCTATGACCTCGCCGTCTGATACGGCGCTCATGCTTACAAATTCAAAGACGGTATTGTCATAATAAATGCCCGCCGCAACGTTTATAATATGCGGATTGTTTTCCTTGGGCAGATTTTTAAGATTTACATATACGGTGATTTCCTCGCCCGCCGCTGCAGTTGTTTTGTCCGAGGTTATATACATAACGGGCAGATCGGACGATTCGGGAGCCTGTGTGGGCGATGACGAAGCATCCGTTCCCGATGATGAGGTGTCGGTTCCCGATGAAGTTCCTGTTCCGGACGGGGCGGCAGTCGGAGTTTCCTTCTTAAGCGTGGTGATTATGACCTCCTTGGTGGCGTCCTCATAGGCAACATCGCACTTCAGAGCCTCGCTGATCGCTCTTAAAGGCACCATTGTTCTGTCGTTGATTATCTGCGCGGGGACGTCAAGTGTCACGTTGCTTTCCTCCGGCGTGTATATGCTGGTCGTAAAGGTTTCAACCTTCATCTGCGCGGAATCTATGGTGATATAGATCCTTATTATATGATCGGAGCTTTCTATGTAGACAGTCCTTGTATCAGCGTCCCAGTCTACGGAAGCGCCCATCTGCTCAAATACGGCTCTTGCAGGAACAAGAGTGCGGTCATCTTTTATAACGGGCTTCTGATCGGGGAAATATACCTCCCGCGAATCAACGAATACCGTAGGGTTTACATCTTCTGCGATAACAGCGGGCGCAGCCTGTGAGAAAGCCATAACGGCCGCCGCCGCAAATGCTAACAGCTTTTTTTTCATTCTTATCTCCTCCTGGATAGTATTGAGTCCTAAAAAATACTCGTATATAGTATAACATACAATTTAAAAATATACAAGAGAAAATATGCAAAAAAAATAAAAATACCGAAAAAAACGCCGCAAAACGGTATCACGCGCGGTCATGGCATTATCCGAACGGGCAGCAGCGAGTGGTGCCATGCGAAATATCGGGATTAAAACGCTGCAAAAAAATAGGAGCTGTTTAAATAGTCATTTTTAAACAACCCCTGTTTTTAACATCCCCGCTTATTCTTTAAAGATCGTTATCGGCTATTATCTGCTTGCCCACAGCCATCCAGCCTTCTCTGTGCTTCAGCCACATAAGCTGCAGCTCGGAAAATTTTATAGGCTTTTCAAGGTCTGCGCTGCCGAGATTGACAATAAAGCCGCCGACGCCGCCCTTGCCGACATCGTAGGTGGCGGCATCGGAAAGACTTCCCGCACATTCTGCAGGCTCCGGATCGGAATTAATATCGTAAAGCGACAGCTCCGCCAAAGCAATGGCCGACTTTGCCGCGGCTACCGAGCCGACGTAGTTCTTATTGTAGCGGAAGCTTATATTTGAGCCGACGGTTCTGTACTCAATAACGCACTTGAAGTTGTGTTTTGAAAACAAATCCCATACAGCGGATGCTTCGGGAGATGACAGAGCCTCGCCCATATATCCGCTGCATGACGGGGACTTTTGCGCCTCGTCCCAGCCGATCTGCACGGGAAAGTTCTTGCTCACGTCAACGCCGTCGGTGTTGGCTTCCCACTGGTCGAAGTACTTGTAGCGTATATTGGCGCCGTGATTTGCCAGACGGTCGCTTTCATAGATGCGGTCAAGATTGTCCCTGCGGACGGGATCGGTCACACTGTCCGCGCCGCCAAGCGACAGGCTCAGCCCGTCGGGGTTCATCATAGCCACGATATGGAAGTTCAGCTTATCGAAAACCTCGGAATAGGGCATATCGTCATACAGACCGTCCTCCGCATAGTGGGCGTAATATTCGGCCTGCTTCATAAGAAGTATGGAGGTGATGATCTCGCTTCCGCGCTCGCCTGCTGTGATCAGCACGCTTGCCTCCGCGCCGGTGTTTCCTATTACAAGGTCGTATATATTGCGGCCCTCGGCGGTTTTCCCTATTACGTCATAGGCGGCGTAATACGGATATTTTTCCGCAAGCTGCTTTATATCCTCCTCATATTCGTCATAGGTGTACGCCTCGCTGTCGGCGTCCACTATCGTAAGATCGGAAAGCTTGTACTGAAAAGCCGATTTCAGAGCGTATGACGGCAGCCAGCCTTCGCTGTCGGTGCCTATCATGCGCACTTTCATATAGCCGTTCTGCTCCTCGTTGAGATATTCCACAATGGAGCCTGAAGCCGCCTTGCACACTTCTTCGGGATCATCCTTGGACGGTTCCTTTTGTACAACCTCAAAAGAATCGGTGTACACGGTGTACTGCTTGTAATCTTCAGGGACCTGAGTCGCGGCTGCAAGTTCCTCGGAGCGTTTTTGCATATACTCTTCCGTAAGAGAGTTCAGTCTGTCGCGCTGCTCGGCTTTTCGGTGCAGATATGACGCGCCGCCCGCGCCTCCGGCTATTATGCAGAAAGCTGCCGCCGCCGCTATGATCACCGTTTTGTTCATTGATGTGCCTCCTGTCTTATAAACAACCTTTCTATATCAACACAAACGCCTGTGTTTTCGTCAATTTCAAATATCGCTCCGCACAGCTGAGCGCGGCCTGTCGCAACCTCGAATTTCTGCGGCACGTCATTTAAAAACCTGTTTACGACGCTGCTTCGTTCTCTGCCGAGAACCGAGTATACGGGGCCCGTCATGCCTAAGTCGGTGATGTATCCGGAGCCTTTTGGAAGTACCATTTCGTCCGCTGTCTGAACGTGGGTGTGAGTGCCGAACACTGCGGATACCTTTCCGTCAAGATACCAGCCCATTGCCTGCTTTTCGCTTGTGGCTTCCGCGTGGAAGTCTACAAGTATCACGTCAGCGCCGCGCCTTTCGCGAAGGTAGGCGATTTCTTTGTCCGCTGTGAAAAACGGCGACTCGGACGGATTCATAAACGTCCTGCCTATAAGATTTATAACGCCTACTCTGACATCTCCGGCATTTAAGACCATGCTGCCTCTGCCGGGGCATTTTCCGGAATAGTTTGCGGGACGGATTATATTATTCTTATGCTCCAAAAGCGCGGCTGCCTCCTTGTACGAGCCCCAGGTGTGATTGCCGAGGGTTATGCCGGAGATGCCGGCTTCGGTAAGCTCATTATAGGTGCGTGAGGTAATGCCGTTTCCGTGGGCGGCATTTTCGCCGTTGGCGATCACAAGGTCTATGCCCTTTTCCTCCTTGATTCGGGGGAGATATTCATAGACTATACCGCGTCCGGTTGAGGACACAATATCCCCTATGCACAGTATTTTCATGGCATAATACATCCTTTCGTGCCGTATGCCGGCGCTTGCCGGACAACGGGTAAAAAACAGAGCTGCGGACAAGCAGGTAGAAGAAGAACTTTGGGGCATATGATACCTTTATCGCATCAAAACGCCGCCGCTGTCCACAGCTTGCCGCAGCTCTTAAAGAGACGGACGGCAAAAACCGCCTTATCTCGTTTTAACTATAACTATTTAGCATAGTTTACCGAACGTGTTTCTCTTATCAGGCTGACCTTGATCTGACCCGGATACTCCAACTCGGTTTCGATCCTTTTGACGATGTCTTTGGCGACAAGCACCATGGTATCGTCGCTGATGACTTCGGGCTTGACCATGATCCTGATCTCGCGTCCCGCCTGAATGGCGTAGGACTTTTCAACCCCATCGAAGCCGTTTGCAATTTCTTCAAGCTTTTGCAGACGCTTGATATACGTTTCAAGATTCTCGCGTCTTGCGCCGGGGCGCGCCGCCGAGATAGCATCGGCTGCCTGTACCAGCGAGGCTATAACGGTTTCCGCTTCTATATCGCCGTGATGAGCGCTTATAGCGTGAATGACTTCTTTGTTCTCGCGGAATTTCTTTGCAATATCGGCGCCTATGGTAACATGGGAGCCTTCGATCTCATGATCGACGGCCTTGCCTATATCGTGCAAAAGGCCCGCGCGCTTTGCCAAAGCCACATCGACGCCCAGCTCGCCCGCCATTACGCCGGCAAGATGCGATACCTCTATCGAATGTTTCAAAACGTTTTGACCATAGCTTGTTCTGAATTTAAGTTTTCCGAGAAGCTTTATAAGCTCTGGGTGCAGTCCGTGAACTCCCGTTTCAAAAGTAGCCGATTCGCCCTCCTGCTTGATAACGGCTTCGACTTCCTTGCGGGATTTTTCGACTGTTTCCTCTATACGCGCCGGATGGATACGTCCGTCAACGATAAGCTTTTCCAAAGCGACCCTTGCCACCTCGCGGCGTATGGGATCAAAGGAAGATACTATCACGGCCTCAGGGGTGTCGTCGATAATAAGATCGACGCCCGTAAGCGTTTCAAGAGTGCGGATGTTTCTGCCCTCTCTGCCTATGATTCTGCCTTTCATCTCATCGTTGGGAAGGTTCACAACGGAAACGGTGGTCTCCGCCACATGATCCGCCGCCACCTTCTGTATGGACATGGCAACTATGTTCTTGGCCTCGCGCTCGGCGGTTTCCTTAGCCTCGCGCTCAATATCCTTAATCATGACAGCCGCATCATGACGCGTTTGCATCTCGATGTCCTTCAAAAGCTCCGCCTTTGCCTCTTCGCGGGTAAAGCCTGAGATCTTTTCAAGCTGTTCGGTTTGTTGCTGCTTAATTTCTAATATTTGTTTTTCTTTCTTTTCATTGTCCTTGATTTTCTGGTCAAGGATATGATTTTTTCTTTCAAGGGACTCGGATTTTTTGTCAAGGTTGGCTTCCTTTTGATCAAGTCTGCGCTCCTGACGGCTAAGGTCGTTACGCCTGTCCTTCAGTTCCTTGTCAAATTCGCTCCTGAGTCTTTGGTTTTCTTCTTTAGCCTCGAGCATGAGCTCTCTCTTTTTGGCGGCGGCTGCTTTGTCCGCATCCTCCAAGATTATTTTGGCTCTGTCCTCGGCAAGACCCAATTCCGCCTCTGCGATACGTTTTCTGTGTTCCTCGCCTTTTTTGTAGCATATAAAGCTTGAAACGGTACCCGCTACCGCAAGCAGCGCAATCAGGATAATACTTACCGGATTCATATCTAAGCACCTCCTGCTTTTGTGCCGGTTCTACCCGGACACTGATGTGTTTTTTTGGTGCGCCGTGCGTAAAACACACACGCCCGGCGCCTGTTACGCTGATGCCGGCGGAGGTGACTGTATTAAAGAATAATTATATATGAGCAGGTTCGTTGTTTTTCATATATAATGCAACCAAAAATACAAGTCACTGTGCAAAAGCACATTGCCGACAGTGTTTAAGATCACATTATCATTTTATGACGGACGCCTGCCGGCGTCCAAAACTCCTTAAAAAACAATTTTTAAAGAAATAATAAGCATACTCCTATATTGTATACTATTTCGCCGTTTGTGTCAAGGGTTTTTTGTTAAATAATTCAATAAAATCTTCATATAATAAAAACTGCATGGCAGCGACTGGCTTTTTTGTTAAAAATTAAATGCGTAAAATTGTTGAATGTGCCGAAAATAGTTTTAGAAGTCGGAAAAATTTTTGTAGTTATTGACAAGAGAGGGTTGATATGCTATAATAATATAGTAAATTAACGGACGAGTGTGCGCCCGTGAGCGATGTTATGTTCAAAGGTGTGCTTCAAGGCGCGATTTACGGATATGAAAATAAAATAATCAGACGGATATAAAAGTCAGGAGAGGAGATAATAATGGCGGAAAATTCTAATGCGCCAAAGACGGACGCGTTCATGGGAATAACGGATTTTCAGACTTATCTGTTTAATACCGGAACCAATTACAAGGCTTATGAAATGCTCGGCGCGCATAAAATCAAGTATGGCGGCAAGGAAGGCTATCGCTTTGCCGTATGGGCGCCAAACGCGAAGCAGGTATGGCTGACCGGCGAGTTCAACGGCTGGAGCTATGAGGATGCCCCGCTTGAGAAGATCGGCGATACAGGTATATGGTGCGGCTTTTTTGAGGTCGGCGCCGGAATGATGTATAAATATGTTATTGACGGATATGACGGACAGCTTCATTACAAGGCGGATCCCTATGCCTTTTCGGCGGAGCTGCGCCCCGGCACCGCGTCGGTAACAACGGAGCTTGGCGGCTACAAATGGGGCGACAAGCGCTATATGACAAAGCGCGGAAAGAACGGTTTTTCAACGGACAGACCTATGCTTATATACGAGGTTCACGCGGGCTCGTGGAAGATTCACCCGGACGGAAGCTTTTATAATTATGAAGAGCTTGCGGATGAGCTTGTCCCGTATATGCAGTCGATGAGCTACACGCACGTTGAGCTGATGCCGATAATGGAGTATCCGTTCGACGGCTCGTGGGGATATCAGGTAACGGGTTACTTTGCCGCGACTTCGCGCTACGGAACGCCGCAGCAGCTTAAATATTTTATAGATAAATGCCACAAGGCGGGCATAGCGGTCATCATGGACTGGGTGCCGGCGCATTTCCCGCGTGACGCCCACGGACTGAGAATGTTTGACGGAGCGCCCGAATATGAATATCCCGACCCGAAGATGGGCGAGCATAAGGACTGGGGTACCATGGTGTTCAACTACGGACTGCCGCAGGTAATATCGTTCCTTATGTCGAGCGCTTATTTCTGGGCAGAGGAATATCATCTTGACGGATTGAGAGTCGATGCGGTATCGTCTATGCTGTATCTTGATTATTCGAGAAACGACGGAGAGTGGATCCCGAACAAGTACGGCGGCAACGGCAATCTTGAGGCTATGGAGTTTTTGAGACGTCTAAACGTTACCATGAACACCGATTTTCCGGGATTTCTTATGATTGCCGAGGAAAGCACGGCATGGCCGCTTGTGACCGCGCCGCCCGAAAACGACGGCCTCGGCTTCAATTACAAGTGGAACATGGGCTGGATGAATGATATACTGCGCTATATCAGCATGGATCCTTTCTTCAGGAAGGACAATCATAATCTGCTTACGTTCCTTATGATGTACGCATATTCGGAGAATTATATACTGCCGTTCTCGCATGACGAGGTGGTTCACGGAAAGAAATCTCTCATAGACAAAAACTGGGGTACCTATGAGGAGAAGTTCAGCTCGTACAGGACGCTTTTGGGTTATTATATGACAATGCCCGGAAAGAAGCTTATGTTCATGGGCGGCGAGATAGGACAATTCCTTGAATGGAGATACGACGATCAGATAGAATGGCAGCTGCTTGACATTCCGGCGCATAAAAAACTGCATAAGTATATCAGCGATCTGAACGCGTTTTATGCCGAGAACAAGGCTTTATGGGAAAACGACACGAGCTGGGAAGGCTTCCGCTGGATAAACGAGTCCGACGCAGAGTCGTCGGTGATCTCGTACATGAGAAAGGGCAAAAAGAAAAACGATGTCCTTATCATAGCGGCGAACTTTACGCCGGTTGAGCGCCCCGTCTATAAGCTGGGCGTAGAAACAGGCGGAGAATATGAAGTTGTGTTCCATTCAAACGCGCAGCGCTACGGCGGAACGAGAAGGATAGTAAAAAAGACCTATAAGGCAAAGAAGATGCAGTTTTCGGATATGGACTATACCATTGAGGTGGCGATAGACGCGGGTTCGTTCATGATTCTTAAAAAGAAGCCGAGAACAAAGAAGGCGGCTCCCAAGGCGGCGGATAAGCCCGGGACGGCGGCTGAGCCGAAAAGAGGCCCCGGCAGACCGAAAAAGGTCAAATAAGGCGTTTTTGGGATAAGCGGAATATATATTAACAAAAAAACATTGCAAACAATATAGTTTTATAGGAGTTGAGATTATGAAATCAAAAGAATGTGTGGCAATGATACTTGCCGGAGGTCAGGGCTCAAGACTGGGCGCGCTGACTAAAAATGTTGCAAAGCCGGCTGTGCCGTTCGGCGGAAAGTACAGAATAATCGACTTTCCCCTGTCGAACTGCGTACATTCGGGAATAGACACCGTCGGCGTGCTGACTCAGTATCAGCCGCTGGAGCTGAACACCTACATAGGCAACGGCAATCCGTGGGATCTTGACAGAAGCCACGGCGGCGCTTATGTGCTTCCGCCTTATCAGAGCATGGAGGCGGGCGAGTGGTACAAGGGCACAGCAAATGCCATTTACCAGAACCTTCCGTTTTTGGAAAGGTTCAATCCCGAACACGTGGTAATACTTTCGGGCGACCATATTTATAAAATGCACTACGGCGAGATGCTGAAGGTGCATAAGAACGCGGACGCTGCCGTTACCATAGCCGTAATGCCCGTTCCGTGGGAGGAGGCAAGCCGCTTCGGTATAATGAACGTTGACGATCCCGATGCGGTTGCCGCGAATATAGTCGAGTTTGAGGAAAAGCCGAAGAAGCCGAAATCAAATCTGGCGTCCATGGGTATATATATATTTAAGTATGACGTGCTGAAGAAGTACCTTACCGATGACGAGAGAGATCCTAATTCCTCGAACGACTTCGGTAAAAACATCATACCCGCAATGCTTGCAAACGGCGAAAAGATGGTAAGCTGGAGATTTGAAGGCTACTGGAAAGACGTTGGAACGATTCAGTCGCTGTGGGAGGCGAACATGGATCTTATAGACAACCCGCCCAAATTTGATATTAATGACAGAAAATGGAGCATTTATTCGAGGAACTTTGCTCTTGCTCCGCACTTTGTAGGCAAAGGCGCAAAGATAACATCCTCAACGGTAACGGAGGGGTGCGAGATCTACGGCGCGGTGGATCATTCGGTTGTATTCGGCGGAGTAAGCATCGGAGAAGGCTGCGAGATCAAGGACTGCGTTATCATGCCGGGGGCTAAGATCGGCAAGAATGTTAAAATGGAAAAAGCGGTTATAGGCGCGGACGCCGTTATAAATGACGGCGCTGCCATAGGTATATTCGATGATCCCGACAACAAGTACGCGTCGCCCATGTGTACACACGGACTGGTGCTGGTGGCGGGCGGAGCCGAAATTCCCGAAAATGCGGGTATAGCGCGCGGATCCATGGTTCAGGCTTGATTTGGATATATAAGGAGGAACAGAGAACAATGAGAGATACAATGGGCATAATAATTGCCAATGAAACAAAAATACCGCCTATCACCGACATCCGAGCGGTTGCGGCGCTTCCTATAGCGGGCAGATACCGTCTTATCGACTTTATTCTGTCGAATATGGCAAATGCCGGAATTACCAATATAGGCGTTGCTACCGAATCGAAGTACTCGTCGCTTATGGATCACATCAAGTCCGGCAAGCCGTGGGATCTTGACAGAAAAAATCAGGGACTCAACGTTCTGCCGCCAAATGCGGAGATCGGCCCTAAAGCGCTTATCAAGGGCAACATAGATATGCTTGCGGGCGCTTCGGACTTTATTCACAGAAGTCATCAGACATATGTTATACTGTCTTTGGGCAACTGCCTTTACAACATTGACTTTGAGAAGGTCGTAGAGGCTCATGTGGAAAACCAGAATGATATTACGGTAATATATAAAGACCTTGCGGGCGTTCCCGAATCGGAGCTTTCGCGTTACACAATGCTTGAGCTTGACGAGGATAAGAAGGTTACGGATATAGAGGTGCAGCCGTTCTATCCCAAGACAACGACTGCTTCGATGGGCGTGTATGTGCTTGAGAAGGCTCTGCTTGAAAGCATAGTTGACGAGTGCAATGCCCGCGGCGAGCATGACTTTATAAAGGACGCTCTCGTAAAGAAGCTGACGGCCTTGAGAGTATACGGCTATGAGCATACAGGCTATATGGATTCGATCGACTCGATGAAGGCTTATTACAGAAACAACATGGCGTTCCTCGACGCTGATGTAAGAAAAGAGCTGTTTGACCCGAAGAACCCGATCTATACAAAGACAAAGGATCAGTCGCCTACGCGTTACGGCGCGGACGCGGTTGTTGAAAACAGCTTTGTTTCCGACGGCTGCCTGATCGAAGGCATTGTCGAGAACTGTGTTCTGGCAAGAGGCGTTAGGATCGCAAAGGGCGCTGTGGTAAAGAACTCGATCATTATGCAGGATTCCGTTATAGAGGAAAACGTGGAGCTTGACCATGTTGTATTTGACAAGGAGGTCTATATCACAAGAGGAAGAAAGCTTGTAGGACAGGAGAGCTATCCGTTGGCTATCGCAAAGGGAACAAAAATCTGATAATGTACCGTGCCGAATACATACTGCTTTCGAGCAGAAGGTTTCAGTATGATTCCGTGCGCGTCCGCAAAGGGTTTGGACGCGCTGAAAAAGGCAGCGGTCATGAAAGAAAAAGATCACTGTTCGGCGGAGTCGTATTGTGCGGCTGCGCCGGACAGTGTTTTGTTTAAAAAAATGTTGTTATTTTATATAAAACAGAGATAAAAAAGCTTGAAAATCATAGTAAAAACCATGTTTTTTTCAATAATAAATTGACAAAAGGCATTTTTTGGATTACTATATATATTGTATGGAAGGCGGTTGGATACGCCTTCTGATAAAAGATGCTTGTGCGCAAGGTTTCCGAGCGCGAATATAAAGGAAGGAGCATAACATGAAAGTTTTATTTGCCACATCAGAGGCAGCGCCGTTTGCGAAGAGCGGCGGTCTGGGCGACGTTGCGGGTTCATTGCCTGCCGCGCTGCGTGAAAAGGGCGTGGATGCAAGAGTGATTCTTCCGCTCTACAAATCAATTCCCCAGCAGTATAAGGATCAGATGAAATACATCGATCACATCTATATAGATATTGCGTGGAGAAAGCAGTACTGCGGAATATTCGAGCTTGAATACAACGGCTGTATATATTATTTTATAGATAACAAGTTTTATTTCAACGGTGACAAGCTGTATGACTATATCCACCTTGACTGCGAGAAGTTTATATTCTTCTCCAAGGCGGTGCTTTCGATACTGCCGACTATTGATTTCAGACCGGACGTCATCAACTGCAACGACTGGCAGACAGGTCCTGTGCCTGTATTCCTTGATACGTTCCAGGATAACCCGTTTTTCCGCGGAATAAAGACAGTGATGACTATTCACAACCTTCGTTTCCAGGGAAGATGGGATCTCAAGGGCATTAAGGACGCCATGGGTATCAGCGATTATTACTTTACTCCCGATAAGCTGGAGTATTACAAGGATGCGAACCTTTTAAAGGGCGGTATAGTCTATGCCAATAAGATCTCCACTGTCAGCAACACATACGCGCATGAGATCACAACGCCGGAATACGGCGAGGGTCTGGACAAACTGCTTGCGGCGCGTTCAAATGATCTCGTCGGTATCGTAAACGGTATCTCATATACGGACTGGAATCCGGAAACAGATCCGTTTATTTACAAGAATTACGGCAAGGATAACGTAAAAGAGGGCAAGCTCGAAAACAAGAGAGCTTTGCAGAAGGAGCTTGGTTTCCCGCAGGATGACACCAGAATGATGATAGGTATTGTTTCGCGTCTGACCGATCAGAAGGGCTTCGACCTCGTTGCGTATTCGATAGAAAAGCTCTGCGACGGAGGCGCTCAGGTAGTAGTCCTCGGTACGGGAGATGAAAAGTACGAGAATCTTTTCCGCCACTACGACTGGAAGTACCCCGACAAATTCCGCGCGCTTATATACTTCTCAAACGAGATGTCGCATAAGATCTATGCCGCGGCCGATACTTTCCTTATGCCGTCGCGCTTTGAGCCGTGCGGTCTTTCGCAGCTTATCAGCTTGAGATACGGTACTCTCCCGATAGTGCGCGAGACAGGCGGTCTTAAGGATACAGTCGTTCCCTACAACCAATACACCGGCGAGGGCAACGGATTCTCGTTCGCTAACTACAACGCCGATGAGATGATGAACATCGTATGGTATTCGATGGATATATTCTATAACAGCAGAGAAGCTTGGGACGGCATTGTCGATAACGCTATGAACGCAGACTTCTCGTGGGATGTATCGGCGGGAAGATATATTGAAATGTATCAGCAGCTTACCGGCATATATGATTTGCCGGAAAAGAAAGCCGAACCGGAAGCTGAAGAAGCTCCCGCCGCCGAAGAAGCGCCCGTTGTCAAAGAGGAAGCTCCTGCGGCTGAAAAGCAGGATTTTGCTGAGGTTATAAAGGCGCAGTCCGAAAAGAGCGATGAAGAACTCGCCGACAGGATCAACAATCCGGTCAAAGATGTTCCGAACCCGTTCAGCGAGCCGGCAAAAGAGGAAGCAAAGCCCGCGAAGAAGAGTACTCGCAAGACAGCCGCAAAGAAGCCGGCTGCCGAAAAGACGGAAGCTCCCGCGGAGGAGAAGCCGAAGCGCACGCGCAAAACAGCCGCAAAGAAGGTGGAGGAGCCGGCAACCGAGCCGGAAACAACGGTCAAGGCATCCGCAAAGAAAACGGCTGCCGAGCCGAAAACAACGGTCAAGACAGCCGCAAAGAAAACGGCTGCCGCAAAGACAGAAGCTCCTGCGGAGGAGAAGCCGAAGCGCACGCGCAAGACAACCGCAAAGAAAGCGGAGGAGCCGGCAACCGAGCCGGAAACAACGGTCAAGACAGCCGCAAAGAAAACGGCTGCCGAAAAGACGGAAGCTCCCGCAGAGGAGAAGCCGAAGCGTACCCGAAAGACAACCGCAAAGAAAACGGAAACTAACTAAATAGCATCGTCCGCAAGGGTATCAAAAACGCGGCGAACGACATAATATAATGTAAAACGGGACCGTTATCCCGAATAATAAATTGCATAAGAACAAGGCGTCAGGCGCTGTTTAAATAACCTTGAAAACTGTGATCCCAAACAGCACGGTAGAGCTTGATGCTTTGTTCATTATGTAAGTATATACAAACAAGATCATCGACAGAAATCGTGCGCACGTATATACCGAGTGCGCGGCGGTGAATTATATACAATATGACAGAACGATAGAAAGGAAAACAGAATTATGGCCGGAACAACTAAGAAAACGACAGCTAAAACTGTTAAAGCAGCTCCCGCTGCCGCAGTGACGACGAGTGCTGTAAAGAAGCTTACCCCGGAAGAGGAGGAACTGAAAAACCTTATCATCGGCAAAGTAAGCCGTTATTTTGGTAAAGTAATGGAGGACGCAACTCCGCATATGATCTATCATGCCTGTGCTATCACGGCAAGAGACCGGATCATGGAAAAGTGGGCTGTGTCGCATAAGCAGGTCAAGGAAAAAGGTTTGAAGAAGCTGTATTATTTGTCATTTGAGTTCCTTATGGGACGTCTTTTGTGTACAAATATTCTTAACCTTATGCAGACCGAAGCATATCAGCACGTATTGGAGTCTTTGGGTTACTCGCTCAATGAGATAGCGGAAATGGAAAATGATGCGGGTCTCGGAAACGGCGGTCTCGGCCGTCTGGCGGCTTGCTTTATAGACTCGCTTACAACAATGGATCTTCCGGCTTACGGATGCACCATCAGATATGAATACGGTCTGTTCCAGCAGAAAATCGTAGACGGCTATCAGATGGAGCTTCCCGATCCGTGGCTTGAACACGGAAACGCGTGGGAGATAGCGCGCCCCGAGGAGACGGTTGAAGTCAAGTTCGGCGGACAGGTATACACGGACTGGTATAACGGCAGATTTTCGTTCAGATATGAAAACTCGCATACTATCCTTGCCGTTCCCTACGATATGCCTCTTGTCGGCTACGATTCAAAGATCGTAAACAAGCTGCGCCTGTGGAGCGCGAAGTCGCCGGAGTACATGAACATGAAGGAGTTCAACAGCGGCAACTATGTCCGTGCCGTTGAGGAGAAGCAGCTTGCGGAGGTTATTTCGAAGGTTCTTTATCCTGAGGATAACAACATGGCGGGCAAAGAGCTTCGCCTTAAGCAGCAGTACTTCCTTGTTTCGGCTACTCTGCAGTGGATAATAAAGGAATTTAAGGACAGAAACGGAAGCAACTGGAGCAAGCTGCCCGAAAAGATAGTTATTCATATAAACGATACTCACCCGACACTCGCTATACCCGAGCTTATGAGAATACTTATGGATAACGAGGGTCTCGGCTGGGATGACGCATGGGATCTTGTAACAAAGGTATTTGCCTACACGAACCATACTGTAATGTCGGAGGCTCTTGAGAAGTGGCCGCTTGACCTGTTCAAGAGAGTGCTGCCGAGAATACACATGATCGTTGAGGAAATGAACAGACGTCTTATGGAAAGACTTAATGTCGTATATCCGGGCGACTACGGCAAGCATAAGTATATGGCTATTATATCCGACAATCAGGTATTCATGGCCAATATCTGCCTGGCAAGCTGCTTCGCCGTAAACGGCGTCGCAAAGCTGCATACGGAGATACTTAAAAGAGACATCTTCGCCGATTATTACAGACTGGATCCGAACCGTTTCCACGCCATCACAAACGGCATAACCTTCAGGAGATGGATATGCAACTGTAATCCGAAGCTTGCTGATCTGATCACATCGAAAATAGGCAGCGGCTGGATCACCGATTCGACACAGCTTTCAAAGATAAAGAAGTATGCCAAGGATCCGGAGTTCCGGAAGGAATTTGAGGCTATTAAGAGGGAGAACAAGGTTAATCTTGCCGCTTACATCAAAGAGCATAACAACATCGTTGTTGATCCGGATTCGATCTTTGACGTACAGTGCAAGCGTCTGCACGAATATAAGCGTCAGCTGATGAATATACTCCATATCATGGCTGAATACGAGAGATTGCTTAGCGATGAAGCTTACAAGGAAAATTACTATCCCAAGACATATATCTTCGCGGCTAAGGCAGCGCCCGGCTATGCGAGAGCTAAGCTGATAATCAAGCTTATCAACACAGTCGCAGACAAGATAAACGCCGACGAGAGAACAGACGGAAAGCTGAAGGTTATATTCCTTGAGAACTACAGCGTTTCTATAGCGGAGAAGCTTATAATTGCGGCTGATATTTCGGAGCAGATCTCCACGGCGGGCAAGGAAGCGTCAGGTACCGGAAACATGAAGTTCATGCTCAACGGCGCGGTTACCATAGGTACGCTTGACGGCGCCAACGTGGAAATGCTTGAGCAGGTCGGCGAGGATAACATTTATATCTTCGGTCTGAAGGAAGATGAGGTAGCGGCAAGAGTGCGCTACGCCGGCGATGATGAGGTCAAGAACATCTATGCTTCAAACAATCTCTTAAGACGCGTCCTTGACAGGCTTATAGACGGTTCGCTTATAGAGGGCAATCATCAGATATTCCGCGACTTGTATCAGACACTGCTGTTCGGCGAGTACGGATTCCCCGACACCTATATGGTTCTGCGCGACTTTGAAGAATATATGAAGACGCAGGAGCAGATGTCGGAGGCGTACAAGGATAAAGACAAGTGGTTTGAGATGGCTGTTATGAATACGGCTTCGGCAGGTTATTTCTCAAGTGACAGAACTATCAAAGAATACAACGATAAGATCTGGCATTTGACGCCTATCAAATAAAACATCGATCAAATATAATTTCCAAAGGACCGCCGGTACACGCGGTCCTTTTAGGACAATACCGGGAAACGGTGCGGCGGCGCCGCATTTCCGCGTATAGGGAGGAGAGAAGATGATAATAGAGCATAATTCAAGGGAACGTTTTTTCAGAAAGCCCTTTGGAGCGGTGACGTGCGGCTCGTATGTAAGGCTTAGGCTGTTCGTGAAGGATATGGGCATCCCGTCGGCGATACGCCTTATTTACACTGTTGAGGGTGAGGAAACAAAAAGAGTGAATATGCCCTATCGTTTTTCACTGAATGACGGAAGCGTCTATTCATATAAGCTTAAAATACCGGATAAGCCGGGACTTATATGGTATTATTTTGAGCTTGAAGGCTCTCAAGGAACATTTTACTACGGCAACAATCCCGAAAATCTCGGCGGTCATGGCGAGGTATCGTTCCAAGAGCCGAAAAATTCGTATCAGATAACGGTATATAATGATTATTATAAAACACCCGACTGGTTTAAGGAGTCGATAGCTTATCAGATATTTCCGGACCGTTTTTACAACGGTGACGAAACAGGTACGCTTATAAATCTCAGAGATGATATTATAAAGCGTAAATGGGGCGATACTCCGTTTTACAAGGCGGAGCAGTTTGGCGGGGTGTACAAGAGCAACGACTTTTTCGGCGGCAATATTCCCGGAATAATCAAAAAGCTTGACTATTTGAAGGAGCTTGGCGTCAGTGTCGTATATCTTAACCCTATATTCAAGGCTGCTTCAAACCACAAGTATGACACAGGGAGCTATGAGGAAGTAGATCCCATGTTCGGCACCGAGGAGGATTTTAAAACGCTTTGCTCCGAGGCGAAGAAGCGCGGTATGCGCGTGATCATAGACGGCGTGTTCAATCACACCGGAAGCGACAGTATGTACTTCAATAAGGAGGGGCATTACGACAGCGTAGGCGCGTATCAGTCGCAGGAGTCGCCTTATTATTCGTGGTACAGATTTATGCAGTATCCGGATGTGTATGAGTCATGGTGGGGAATGCAGACTCTGCCCCAAGTGGAGGAACACAGCGAGTCGTACAGGAATTATATCCTTCATGATGAGAATGCGATCATAAAGAAATGGATAAGAGCGGGCGCGTCGGGCTGGAGGCTTGACGTGGTTGACGAGCTGCCGGACTTTTTTGTGAAAGAGCTTCGCGAAGAGGTTAAAAAGACAGATCCCGAAGCCGTTATCATCGGCGAAGTATGGGAGGACGCGTCAAACAAAATGGCTTACGGCGAAAGACGCCAGTATTTCATGGGTGACGAGCTTGACTCGGTAATGAACTATCCGTTAAGAAACGCTATAGTGGATTTTGCGCTTTGCAGAAATGACGCGGTTAAATTTGACAGGCGGTTTATGAGCATCAAGGAGAATTATCCCGCGCAGGCGTTTTACTCGCTTTTGAATGTGCTTTCGACGCATGATGTTGAAAGAATACTTACGCTTATGGGCGACGCGCCGTCAAGAAACTGCGTTGATGTTGAATATCAGGCAGAGTTTAAAATAGAAGGATTCCCTCTGCAAATAGCCAAAGAGCGCATGATGATATGCTACGGCATGATAATGACAATGCCGGGCGTACCGTGCATTTACTACGGAGATGAGGCGGCGATGCAGGGATACGCGGATCCGTTTTCGCGCGGGACCTTCCCGTGGGGCAGCGGATATGAGGAGGATGAGCCGTATAAGCGGATGAAAAAGCTAACGGCGCTTCGCAATTCGCACAAGGCGCTGTCCGTCGGCGAATATGAAACAGTATATACCGGCGGCAATGTTTACGCTTATATGAGGACCTTCGGTGACGAGAAATTTCTTATCATAGCGAACGCCGGCACCATAGAAGAGGATGTCCGCATAGATGTTGCGCGGTTTGAGATGTGTGATATGCACTCTGTTCTCGGCGAGGAAGTCCGCCATTCCGACGACGGCATATATATAGTCCATATGCCTGTGAGATGGATAAAAATATTTAAAGGCGACAGCCTTGAACCGGAAGAGGAAACCGAATAAACGCAGATAGCATAAAAAGCTGCGCCAAGGATGATTGACACCGAGCTCGTCGAGCAGACAGTCAAAAAAACAAAAGCTTTCAGATACCGTGTCCGATTTCGGGCGCGGTATTTGTCCATTTCGAAGCTTTTTTCTATCTCCTAAAAAACAAAGATGCTGTTTAAAAATGACTTTTTAAACAGCATCCGTTTTGCTTGGTGCGCCATCAGGGGCTCGAACCCTGGACACCCTGATTAAGAGTCAGGTGCTCTACCAACTGAGCTAATGGCACATTTGTATCCGCCTTTTCGCTGAACACAGTATCTATAATACCACAACTTCTATTGTTTGTCAAGTGTTTTTTTACTTTTTTTCACCAAATCTCAATATCCGGTTCCGTAAAGCATTACATTATCCGCCGCAGCGCAAAAAAATATCCGCAAGACCGTTTCCCGAACCTGCGGATATTGCTTTTTTTAACACATCGCGTGTTTTCACGCGGAAGCTTTTTATTACAGCGCCGCCTTAGCTGTTTCAACAAGCTTTGTGAATGCAGCCGGATCGGCTATAGCTATCTCTGAAAGAGCTTTTCTGTTAAGATCGATGCCAGACTTCTTGAGACCGTTCATAAACGTTGAATAGTTCATCCCGTTCATCTTGCAAGCAGCTGAAATTCTTGTGATCCAGAGCCTTCTGAAATCTCTCTTTCTTCTCTTTCTGCCCACGTAAGCGTTCTGCATTGAACGCATTACCGCCTGGTTGGCTACTCTGTACTGCTTGCTTTCAGCGCCTCTGAAGCCCTTAGCAAGCTTCAGGATTTTCTTATGTCTTTTTCTTGTACTTAAAGCACCTTTAACTCTTGCCATTTCTTATTATCCTCGCTTTCAAATCTGTTTTAATATTCCCGATTCCCGAATTACTTGTAGGGGATAAGCTTCTTGATTACCGTAGCGTTAGCGTATGAGCAATAAGCCTGCTTTCTGAGCTGTCTTTTTCTCTTTGTTGATTTCTTTGTGAGTATGTGACGTCTGAAAGACTTGTTCATCTTTACTTTGCCGTTCTTTGTGAGGTTGAACCTCTTAGCGGCGCCTCTGTGTGTCTTTATTTTAGGCATGATTTACACTCCTTTTCAAAATTATAGTATTTTATTGTTGCCTGACCGCGAAGTTATTTCGCGGATTCCTTCGGCGCAAGGAACATCGTCATATTTCTGCCTTCAAGCTTTGCGGGGCGCTCAACAACGCTATGCTCGCTTGCCTGCTTGGCGAATTTGTCCAGAAGAGCCAGACCTATTTCCGAATGACTTACCTCACGGCCGCGGAAACGCACCATTACCTTGACTTTATCGCCTTTTTTCAAAAACTTTACGGCATTATTGCACTTTGTGTTAAAGTCATTGGTATCGATAGACGGTGAAAGCTGAACCTCTTTAATATTGATCACCCTTTGATTTTTACGGCTTTCCTTTTCTCGCTTAGCAAGCTCGAACTTATACTTGCCGTAATCCATTATCTTGCAGACAGGCGGCTTTGCCTGAGGCGCGATCTTAACAAGATCCAAGCCTTTTTCATTGGCAAGCATCTGCGCCTTTCTGGCGTCCATTACTCCCATCTGCGCACCGTCCGCGCCTATCAGACGCAGTTCCCTGTCGCGTATCTGCTCGTTGATTTGTAATTCATTCTTAGCTATGACTGATCCCTCCCGAATCGATTATTCCTGAACTTTCGTTGCTGCCGAAGCATAAAAAAACGAATAGCAATAACCTATCCGCGCAAAATCACCCCGAATATCGGGAAATCTCATATTTACCGCAAAGCCTTCGCCGGGCGGTGAGAACGGATAAGTTCTGCTTGTTTTTTACTTACTTGATATATTATACACTATCCGGCCCGCGTTGTCAAGGCTTTTTTGAAATTTTTTATCGCAATTTTCTCAAAAGCAATAACTGATACGCGTTTTTCAAGCAAGAAAGAAAAACACCGATAACCCGAATGATTATCAGTGTTCGTCTTTTCGTATTACTGGTGACTCGTGAGGGAATCGAACCCTCGTTGCCGGCGTGAGAGGCCGGAGTCTTAACCGCTTGACCAACGAGCCATGACTCACCAACGGATATTAGTATACCACACTTTTTCCTGTTTGTCAATACTTTTTGCCGTATTATTTTTAATTTTTTTCCACGCTTGACACCCCTATATAGATGTGATATAATAGCATATAATACAGAGGAAATAAGTGGACATTGCGTTACGGATTCGGGCCGGCAAAATGAGGGAGGGGAATATTTATGAAAAAAGCAGTAAACAAAATAATACTCGCAATGCTGATGATTATTCCGATAATTTTCGGGATTGCAGCTACAGCGGAATATACGGGTTATATTGACTATGATTCAATTTATAATCCAAAAAATTATGAATCGGATTTTGACGAAGGAACGATTATAGCTGTAATGCAGCCGGTTGAATGGTGCGGAACCGAACAGGCATATATTGATAACGGTGTTTTTGACGATATTGATTTCAGCGAAATTCATATCATTTCAAAATGTGAAGAACCGTCGGATGATAAGCTTGGAGATGTTATACTTATTCAGCTTACAGATCCGGGGCGTGAAACGGTTTTGGCAGGTATAGAAACGCTTAAAAGCAATCAATATGTGATTTATTCAATGCCCAATTACCGTGAATCGCCCGACAATAGCGACGAAGGTATCACAACGACGGAAGAAACATATGAATATTATCTTACTGACGGTGTTTTCGAATTTGAAATAAAAGGCGTCGGCAAGGAGATTCTTGCGCTTTATAAGGATAACGAGCTGGTATCATCGGCAATAGGCTCACAGATCTATGTCGCGGACAAGGACTTTGACACGCTTACAGCGTTTTACTGGGACGGACTTGATACAATGAAGCCACTAAAAACAAGCGCTTCATTTATGTATCAGGAGGTAATGAGCGCATCGGCAAGGACCGCGATTGAACCGGTTTACGGCGATGTTCCTTCCGTATATCTGACAGGCGATATTACCGATATGTCTAAACAGACACGCGTAACACTCGCAATGAAATATGTGAGCGGAACGGAAACGATTGAAGGATACGTTTCGGCAAAATGGCAGGGCAACTATTCTCTTAATTTCGATAAGAAAAATTATGCCGTCAAGGTATACAAAGATGCGGATTGCAAGAAAAAACTGAAAACAAAATTCAAGGATTGGGATTCCTCAAACAATTATGTGTTAAAAGCAAACTGGATCGACTCTACTCAGGCGAGAAATATAGTTTCTGCCCGTCTGTATTCAACACTGCCGGGAAGCACAATGCCGAACGGTTCGGCGGGTGTAATAGACGGCTTCCCGATAAGGCTTTATTTAAACGATGAATACAGGGGATTATATACGTGGAACAAGCCTAAAAAAGGGTGGACGTTCGGGCTTGATAATGAGGATGGCAGCGAGCTTTTATATTCGGCGGAATACGGTCTCGGCTCGTGCTTGTTTGAGCGTGAATATTCAAGCGATAAATGGTGGGAGCTGCAATTTCCGGATGAGCATGAAAGCGCAGCCGAAATGGACAGGGTCACAGGGTTTGTGGCAGAGTGTACAGACGAAGAATTCAGGGAGCATATCGGTGAATATATGGATATTGACAGTCTCTTGAATTATTATGTATTCTCGCAGATTATCATGAATATTGACGGATGCGGCAAAAATACGAACATGGTAACACTTGACGGTAATTTATGGTATATAAGACCGTATGACCTTGACGCAGTTTTCGGGATAGAGTGGTATGGATGGAGCTTGAAAAATTACACAACCAATATGAGTGAGGAATATATGAGGAGTAATGTCTTGTGGCGTAAGCTGGAGGATAATTTCCCGCAGGAAATCTATGACAAATATATCCTGCTCAGGAACAATCAATTAAGCGAGGAAAGCGTTTTGAAAGCATTTCAATCATTCATGGACGAGATAGGCGAAGAATTTTATACCGAGGACTTGCAGCGCTGGAGTAATCAGCCGAGTCGGAATTATATGTATGACCAGATTGTGGATTTTGTAAATACACGCTATCCGTACCTCGATGAATATATGGAAAGGTTTAATACGAAAGTATGAAGCTTTTCCATGAAATAATAAGCTGTATATAACCAAAAGCGGCAAAGAGCAAATATTGACAAACAGCAATTGCGGGAACGCAAATGTCAGAGAAAAATTCCGGCGGCACAGGCGGCGGAAAAAAACACGGCTAACTGAAATCAGATAGCCGTGTTTTGGTATAACGGGCATGCCGTAAGTCTGGGGTGAAAGTCCTAAGGGGCGTAGT
>CAZCZR010000017.1:0-24402 GCA_964503455.1 uncultured Lachnospiraceae bacterium
AGCTTCCTGTATGCCCGAACGGAAATCCTCCGAAATCATCGAACATATCTCTTCCGAAAATGCTTGGTACCAACATAATTCATCGCTCCTTTCATAAAAAACATTATGTATTATACCTTGCTTTTTATGAACTCGGGATGGGGGAAATAGGTGTAAGTAACAACTTTCTTTGTTTTCCTTTTCCTTATGTTCTGTATTCATTATAGCAGGTTTTGTTAGCACTGTCAACGGGTGAGTGCTAATATTAACAGAATGTTCACAGTCATAACAGAAGAATCATAATTTGTTCATATTTACGGCCGCTATGAAACATAACGCCGCAGCGCTTCCCGATAAAGCGCTTAAAACGCCGCGCGTCAAATTAGGTTCTTGTTCCTTTGGCGCGGAGGATATTATATTCTTGTCAGTGCGGTTTTGCTGTATTTTGACTTTATTTCATGTATTTAAGCGCACTGTTGCCGATCTGTCGTATTATTTTTTATATGCGGATACCGACGCCGACTGTTCGGGCAAAATAATTCTGGCATTTAACAATGAAATATGCTATAATTTATTAGGTTCCATGACCGGCAAACAGCTTCAGACGTTTCGTTTATATGCTGTTTATTATGGAATACACTGCATGGATAAGGGGTAATGTAATATAATGTTTGTACACATTTCATCAAACAATCTGGCTACAGAGGACAACAAAACCATTCGTCTTGACTACTGCGTCACGCGGACAGACGGCGAAAAGCAATACGGTATAATGATAACCGCTGCCGTACAAAACGGAGATCATATTTCCGAAGAATACAGCAGCATAGAAAACGGATTATTTTTTACCGAGGAAGAGGCTGCCGCCTTTGCACGAAGGCTGTCGGAGCTTACCGTCACGCCTGTGACGCTGCGGGATATGATAGACGACTATATGTAATGCTTCAGCAATAAAAGCATAGCATATAGTCTGCGTTAAGCGGTCTGTATCTGACAGCTTGACGCAATCCGCCGGATCGAATAGGCGCGGTAAATATTCAGAGCCTTATTCGGTCCCGCGTAACAGACACATTTGCGCGGCATATGCCGGTCTATGCCGCCGTGTCTTTATTTCTTTGAAGTTTTTCTTTATAAAACCTGCCCTGCGGCGGTCGCGGCTTATTGACAAGCAGCTGTTTTTGAGGTATACTTATATTATAAAAAAGGCTGTAATATAAAAAGGAGAGAGCGTTTATGAAAATACGGAAACTGATTTCCCTTGTTCTGACACAGGCGGTAATGCTGTCGGCTGCGGGGATATGCGCAGTGCCTGCCGGAGCCGCTTCGGCAGATGAGCAGAGCTTTTTTGCGGAGCTTAACTACGGCAAGTACAAAGGGCTTTCCGCCGTAAAGGAAGCCGCAGAAAAAAAGGACTACGCCGCCGCGAAAAAAGAGCTTCTCAAATACTACAAGGAGCGCCGCGCATCAGGCACGGTCCTCGGCTTCGGCATTACCGAAGCGGACGAGAATTACGGCATGGCTGTTCTGCCTATGCGCAACATTCTCACGGGGCCGTATGAGTTTGATATGTGGCAGGGAGAGTTTACTGTGACCGGCAGCGTATACCGCGACTACACCGTCGATGTGACCGACAGAATAGCGTCGGAGCTTGCCAACGGCGCCGTGTCGTTTATGCTGTTCGCCGGAGATAAGCAGGAATATCCCGTATACGCGCACTCAAAGGAATCCGGCAGCGGTCCGCGTCTTAGGGTCGCCTTTGATAACGGCAGCGGCGCGAAAACCGTTGAGATACCCGCGTCGCAGGACACATACATAAGCTCGGAAAACACCTCCGAAACCCACGGCGGCGCAGATTTGCTCCCGATAAAAGAGGACGGCGCCGGCTCGGATCCCACAGGCGGCGAAACAACAAGAGCGTATATCACCTTTCCGCTTGACGCCGCGAAAAATTCCACCGTCATATCGGCGGAGCTTATCGTAAACGCCGCCTATGACGAGTCATGCTCCACGGGCGGCAAGGATGTGCTTGTCATAAATGTCGGCGACACGACATGGAGCGAGGACAGCCTTACATGGGCAATCACAAGAGGCAGCATATACTCGTATCAGAACGCCGATGTTCCGACATGGAACGCGTCCGCGCCGAATGCCGACAGCGAATATCACAACGTGACCGCGCGCTTCTGGTTCGGCAGACCTATGGCGTATGAGTATCTGTCGTGGCTTGAGGACCCCGACGCGTATAACGCCTCTCATCCTTATTCGGACACTTATCCCGGCGAAGGCTTCGGGCCCAAGCTTGTGGAGCTTATGAGCGCGTTTGCGTCGCAGATGGACTACGGCTGGCCGAGAACCCTTGAAACCGGCGAAAGACTCAACCGCTGGGTCGATATAGTGGACGCTCTCCTTGCAACGGATGTGTTTGACGGGAGGGAGGACGACTTTTACAATATAATCACCTTTATGTACGGGGACTGCCAATACTTAAACGGTCTTGACATAGCAAGCGGCAAGCCGTGGTGGAGCAACTGGCGAATAGTCGCAAACGCCGGCTTTTTCAAGGCGGCGGAGTATCTGCCCGAGCTGAATATGCACGATGCTTTCCGTGCGAAAGCCGAATACAACGTGGAATACACAATGGATCTTCTGTATAACGATGACATGAGCTTTTCCGAGGCGGGTCCCGCATATGCGCAGTGGTGCGCCGAGCTTTTCGGTGACTGTGTGAAAATGGCGGAAAAAGCGGGCAATCCCATGAGCGGCGATTTTAAATCCAAGCTCAAATACGCCGCCGTATACGCCGCCGAAAGCTTTTTCCCCGATGGCTTCGATACCGACATCGGCGACTCGAATTACCGCGACAAGATGCCGAAATTCAAGGCTCTTGCCGAGCTTTTGAACGATCCCGTCCTAAACGCCTATACCTCAGGCGACAGCGCTTATACCGAAAACCTCACCTCGCTCTACCCAGAGGCGAGCTCCGTGTTTATGCGCACGGGCTGGGATCCCGAAAACAGTACGTATATGTCGTTTATCAACAATCCCTCCGACGGGCATTATCATCCCGACTCGGATCAGGTGATCATGTACGCATACGGTCAGCCGCTTTTGGTAGACAGCGGTCGCTACAGCTACAGCGATACCAACGATATATACGATCAGCTGCGCACGGCGACGGCGCACAACACTGTCGAGGCGGTCGGCGTTTCAATGGCGGCGCATACGAAAAGCGCGGACAAAATGACGGAATGGGCGGATAACGGTCTGTTTACCTTTGTGTCATCGCCGCAGCACGGCTATGAGGACACAGTTCATACAAGAAGCGTACTCTTTTTCAAGCGTGACGGTCTGCCTTCGCTGGTGACCGACTATATCACCGGCACAAGCAGCAATACCTACAGGCAGAACTGGCATTTCATGCCCTCAAGCAACGCCGAAGCTGACGAAAATACCGTAACGACAGACTTCTACGGCAAGGCAAATATCTCCGTTGCAAACGCCGACTCCGACGCTTCGGCAACGGTGCGCGACGGCTATTTCAGCGCCGACTACGGGCTTGTCGCCAACAGCAAGTACGCGTCATTTGAAAAAAGCGGCGCCGAGGTCAAATTCTCCACGGTGCTTATGCCCTCAAGGGCAGGGGAGCGCAAGGTGATAAAGGCTGCCGACACCGCCTCCGGCATCGCTTCAAGCGCGGTCAGCATAACCTCCGGCGGCAGCATGAGCTTTTATGTTAAAAACACGGACAGCGCCGACGGAAAATTCGCCGGCTTCACCACCGACGCGAAGGCGTCCTTCGCCGATACCGAAAACGGCCTTATATACGGCATAGCGGACGGCACATCGCTTGCATCCGGCGGCATTGATTACATCGGCGGCGGCAAAACGATAAAATCCCTCGGAGTTGTATGCTCCGGCGCCACGGCGGAAATATACGGCGACGATCTCGTTCCCGACACTGACAAGACCACAGCCGTAAAGCTCTACGCTCCCGGCGTTTCGAGCGTCACCTTAAACGGCGTTAAAACAGACTTTACGTCAGACGGCGACTATATCTACGCCGCGGGAGTGTCCGAGCCGGCGAAACCGATTGTAACAGTCGCGTTTACAAACGAAAGCGGCGCGGAAATCGCTCCGGCTGTGACCGTTGACTCCGCCGAGGAGAATTACCTCTGCACATATGCCGACGCTCCCGAAACCATAGAATTTGACGGGGCATCGTATACTCTTGACAAGGCGGCGTCCGAGCTTAGCGCCATTGTCAAAAACGGCGGCGCATCGCTTAAAGCAGTTTACAAAAGAGATGATACGCTGAAAATACTGTTTTGCGGCGGCAGCATCATAAACGAAAAGGCAGCGGGCGGGGCGGCAAATATAACGGGCGATCACACCGTTCTCACCGCGCACTACGATGCTGACGGCACTCTGATAGCTGTGGATATTGCAAAGAGTCAGTCCGTCACGGACGCTTCGGACGGGGACGCGGTAAAATAAGACACGATTGAAATAACCTGAAAGGGAACGGTTTACTATGATAAAATTAAAAACGATCCTGCCTTATATAGTGACAGCGGCTGTGTTTACCGGAGTCGGTATGCAGATAGAGCGCACTCATATGGATTCGCGGATGATAGATACCGTGATAACCTCCACTCTTTCGCCGGAAACAGCGCCGCCCGTGTCAGGCTCCGATGCTCCGGCGGCGGAAACCGCTTCGGCATCGGACGCGGCTTTATCGCCTGTTCCCGATCCCGTTCCCGCAGCGGCTGCGCAGGACTCCGGCGGGAAAATAGATATAAACACAGCCACAATTGAGGAGCTTGACACTCTCGCCGGTATAGGCGAAACGACCGCGCAGAAAATAATCGACGACCGCGCCGCAAACGGTCCGTATAAGTCGATAGAGGATATAATGCGCGTCTCCGGCATAGGCGAAAAGAAATTCGCCGCCATTAAAGACAGTATAAAGGTTTAAAAGACGCATAAAAAACTGCCGCGCGATTCGCATCATGCGGCAGTTTTTTGTTTTTTTGTTTTTTTGTTTTTATTGATAGTCCTCGCTGTACTTTTCAACAAGCGCTTCTATATCGCTTCTGCGCGCCATAAACGCCCGTACAACAGCCGGATCAAACTGCTTTCCGCTTTCGCTTTCGATTATGTCAAAAGCCTTTGCCGCAGACTGACCGGTCTTATAGCTTCGCTTTGAAATAATGGCGTTGAATACATCAACAACGGCTATTATCCTTGCAGCAAGCGGTATTGCCTCTCCCTTAAGTCCTTTGGGATAGCCCTTGCCGTCCCAGCGCTCATGGTGCAGCTCTGTCATCTCGCTGAGTATGGTATTGTCGCTGTCGCGCTTGACTATGTTGCTTATCTCATCGACAACTCTCTTTCCGCTTACGGTATGAGTCTTAAGCTTTTCATACTCCTCATCGGTGAGCTTGCCGCTCTTGTTCATAATAGTGTCGGATATAAACAGCTCGCCCATATCATAAAGCGGCGCATAGCGTATAATATCGTTGTAGTCGCTGTCTGATATTTTTATTCCGTAGCCTTCATCGCTTCTCAGCTCATCCATAATGATGCGCGCATACTCGGAATATTTCTCAAGATGCTCGCCGTTATTGTTCTTGACGTCCATAACGGCTTCTATGCCCTTTGTGATATTGTTGCGGTACTTATCCGCTGCATTCGAGTACTCGGAAATGTCATCCATCATCTTGATGGCGTCATCTCTCAGACTCAATATCTCGTTGGCGGCGTCATCGCCGAAGGTTTTCAGCTGCTCGCGCGCAAGATTGTCCGCGTTAGCGCCGGAGGCATAGTTTCTGAGATATACATCCAGACGGTTTATCGGATTTATTACTCTCTTCTGAACATAGAACGCCGCTAAAAGCACTACCAGCATAGTAGGTATGAAAACTATTATCGAAAGAGTGGCGGCAAATCTGTCCCTGTCCTTATACGCCTCTTCCAGAGATATGTCACAGCCGGTATAGCATACGCATTTGTCCCTTACATCGTACACCGGTATAAGCGACGTCATCATTCTGTCGCCCGCAGAGCCGCTGATAAAGCTTGCTATATCGTCGCCGTCCAAAAAGTCCTCAATATACGGCGCAAGTATATCCGTATAACCGAACTTCTCGTTGACGTCGGCATCAAGCTTGTCCGTGTCAAGCAGCAGATACATACCGTCACGCTGCATATTGTATATGTACACGTCCTGAACATCCGGCACCTTTGTAAGAAGATCAACCATGCGCGCCTTCAGCAGCTCATAGCTTTCGCTTTCCTCTCCCTCAAGCATATCCGGCACCTTGTTGCTGTCTATAGACGAAGCTATTACCTGAGCGATACCGGAGCCTATTTTGCGGTAGCTGTCGATCGTATCGCTTGTGTACACACGATATCCGACACCTATTACCACCGCGTCGAGTATAAGTGCCATAAGCGCGAAGAGAACTATCACTCTGCCTTGCAATGTCTTTTTTTGATATTCTTTCTTCTTTTTCATATACTTATACTTCCTGTCGATCAGTCACTGTAATCAATGGAGTTATATTCCCTGATTATCTCCGCCTTAGCCTCAACAAAGCACTGAAGGATGTCGGGGTCGAAATGACCCTCGTCATCAAGCATTATCTTGTACGCCTCGTCAACTGTTGCCGCCTCTTTATAGCAGCGCTTGCTGACAAGCGCGTCGAATACATCCGCGACGGCGATTATTCTTGCGGTAAGAGGTATTTCCTCGCCTTTAAGCGCACGCGGATAACCCCGTCCGTCCCAGCGCTCGTGATGCGCCAGCGCAATATCTCTGGCAAGCTCCAAATACTCCGCCTCGGGCAGATCCTTCATTGTTTCTTCTATTATCTTTGCGCCGTTTTCGGCATGGTCCTTGACTATCTCAAACTCCTCCGGCGTAAGCTTGCCCGGCTTATAGAGTATATCGTCAGGCACCGTAAGCTTGCCGACATCATGCAGGGGAGCAGCCAAAATTATATTGTCGCAAAGCTCTTTTGTAAGGATCTTCGCATACTTTTCCTTTGTGCGCATCTGCGCGCAAAGCACGTCTACGTATCCCGAAATATGATCGGCATATCCCGCCGTGTCGAGGTTGACGGATTTTATAAGCGTCGAGAACGCAAGCATTACATCTTTCTGCTCCTCGCGCATCTTTGTACTGAGCTGCACCTTGTCGGAGAACACCTTTATCGAGCTCTTTAAGATATTTTCTATCTCGCCGCCGGTGTTGTTTATATTCAACGATGACAGCGCGCTCATATACTCGACGCTTCCCTTCTTTGCCGAGTTCTTCATAGCCTCGCCTATACGCTTTATCGGACGTACTATCTTTGCGTTTATGTACACCGACATAAGTATGAACAGCGCTCCTATTATAACGCACAGTATAAGGCTGAAGTTTTTCAAAAACGATAAAAGCTCCCTGTTCATCACCGACTTGGACACGCCGCTGCATACATATGCCACGCATTTATTTCCCGAATCGAAAATAGGAGTACAGTACATCACCGTTTTGCCGGAATAAGCTATGACCATCAGGTTATCCACCTGCTCGCCGGCAAGAAAGTCGTCTTTTCTCGATCTCCATTTGCTGTCATAATTCACTACCGTACCCAGGTCGCTTCTTACGCCGGTGGATTTTATATTGTAAACGGTGTACATTCCATCCTCGCGCATCTGATATATAATGAGCGAATCAAGACTCGGTATATCGCCGCTGAGACGCGACAGCTTGTTTGTAGCCTGCACATAGCTGTGCGTATTCTGTCCGTTCAGCCACGAGTCAACCTCATCGGCGTCTATCGTTCCCGAAATAACCTCGGAAACCGATTTGCACAAATTGGTATATCTTGTCTGCAGCGCATTATAGTAAAATACGCCCGAACCCGCTATCGTGATTATGTACAGCATAACACACGTAATAAAGCTTACACTGAGAAATTTAAACCTAAGCGAATTTGTCATTTTTGCTTTATTCATGGTCTGTTCATCACCCCCTGTCCTTCTTCGTTTTTAATTCTCCGCAAATACCGTATGCATTTTTGGTTGTCTATACATTTTAATTATATCATTATACACAAGAATTGTCAATATTTTTATTGGGACTTTTACAATTAAAACACATCATCAAAAGCCCGTTTATATTGACTCTATCCACCTTTTAAGCTCCGTTATATGCCGCCTTGCCAGCGCCGCGGTATCATCGGGCAAAACGACCGCTTTTTGTTCATTCGCTATAAATTCAGCCGCTTTATCCGCTTCATTTCCCCGCCGCGCTCCGCTTATGCCGTACACGCTTAAAAGCTGCTCAAGCTTTTTCCTGTCATACATCGCGAACACCGGTATGCCAAGCATCATAGCCGCCACCGCGCCGTGAAAGCGCGAGGTGATAAATCTTTCACATTCCGTCATGCGGAGTATGATTTTCTCCGGCGCGGAATCATATATCACGATCTCCGCCATGCTGCCCCGCTTCATAAGCTGCCTTACCGCAAGGCAGGCGGAAACATCGTTTTCCATGCCGCTGTCAAGCGCGAACAGCAGAACCTGCCTATCGTATATGCTCACATACATATCGGCGGCAGCCGCAAGGCTTGAATAGTAATCATAATTATCCGCGGCGTAGGCTCTTGCAACGGGCGCTATGCCCAGACAGTGCGGTCTTTTCTTTGGCGGGAGCTTATCCGCAAGCGAAAACACCATATCCGGATAACATAAGATTTTCGCGTTTTTTATATGACCTCGCAGATATTCATACGTTTCGGCGTCGCGGCAGCTGATATAGTCGTAAAAGGAGATTATTCTGCGCGTAAAGCGCTCCGCCATACGTCCCGTAAACGGCTCGACAGAGCATCCCGCGACCGCTGATCTTACATTATTTTTCTTTTTGAACAGCTCGCCGCCGAGAAGCGCCGCTGCGCGCGACCGTTTACTGTTATACATAAATCCCGTACCCACCGCATAGATGAGCGCCGAATCCGCCGGCGCGGGACCGACACGGACGTTTGGCAGGTCCGTGATATGCGCAAGCATCTCGCGCGGGGCGCCTTCGATGTAAAACGTATGCTCATCAAGCCCCTCGACCACCAGACGCTGCATTATATCGTCCCCGAAATTTCTGTCAAAATATCCTTTCAGCCGAACATTCATGCTTTCACTGCCTTCTTTATTTAAGGTTAAGACGTTGCGCAAGCCTCAGCCTGTGCGCTGTTATATTGTCTATAAGCTCGATGCTTTCTTTAAATTCCTTTGTTCTCCTGAACAGAAATATAAAGATCACATTCGGCACCGCAACGCTTATAAGGGCGTAAACTATGATCTGTGCCGCTGCCGGAATACTGATCAAGCCGCATATCGCATAAGCGCACGCGCACGACAATGCCGCCGCAGCGAAATATCCTATCAGATTTTTTAAGTACGGCTTAATATACTTCATACCGAAAAGCAGCATAAACAGATTCCTCAAAAGCCACGGCATACCGACCGCGACTGTCGATATGACCGTTGACAGGATAACTCCGTAAAGTCCCCACCAGCGTACCGTAATAAGGTTTATCGCGAGGTTGGTCATCGCCGTCACAAAGGTGCGGATCTTGTCCGTATGCCACAGTCCCGCCGAGTCCTTGTAAAGGTTCAAGAGCTGATTTATCTCATAGACAAAGAAGTATATTACCAGGCACACCACCGTACTGAAATTCATCAGATTTTGCTCTCCTACCCAAAGCGTCATAAACGGCTGGTACATATTCAGAAAACAGCACGAGCATATTCCGGCTATCCACGCTATCATAAAGGTAAATTTCCTCAAATCGGAAAAATTTTTTTCCGGCGTTTCCATCACTATGCTGTTGCCTATGCCCGCGCCGCAGGCGGAAAAGATCACCGCAACTATTCCCATAACGGAGGTGAGTATATAATAATAATTTTGGTATACCGCCAAGACCGTCAGTCCCAGAAATGCCGATATGACTATAGTATCGGCGGAATTTACCGTCACGCTGCCTATTTTTGAGGTGAACAGATCCCTGACTCTGGTATTTATGCGCTTTATTTCTTCCTTGGGGAGCTTGCCCTTCGGCTTGTAAAGCGGGTAGAGCCTGTCGGCGGCTATCGCCGTACATACATTTGTCGCCGCCTGCACGATAAGGGTTACAATCACATAATAATAGTAATTTTTGAAAATTATCAGCACCGCTATCTGAAGGAGGTACTGTATGCTCGTCATTACAAGCATGACCTTGCTTGCGACGTCCGCTCTCTGATAAGCGCTCAGGATGCTGTTTTTATACGCGAAAAGCCAGTAGCTCAGCACCGTCGCCCCCAGATTGAGCAGATACAGCGCATATATATTGACGTCCTCCGGCACCATATCGACCTTGACAATCTTATCCAGAAACGGCATGACGCACAGTCCCAAAGCCGCTATCACAATGCCGATAATGCGGTAATAAAGCCTGTAAAGCCGCATAAGGGCGCATATCATTTCCGTGTTGTCCTCCGCCACGGGGCGGTACATACCGTACACCATGGCCGACCCAACGCCAAGCTCCGCCAGATTCAGCACCTGCAGCACCGACGCGAACAGTCCGTTCAGTCCGACATACCTCATGCCCATGATGTATATCATTGCGGTACGCATCACAAACGGCAGCAGTATCTGATACAGCTTGAGCGCCCCGCCGAAGATAATGTTCCGGACAGCGTTATGAGTTCGTTCGATCTTCATATTGATCACCTCTGCCCGTCAATCCCAATCATATCCCCGCTTTTTATACGTATATTTCATAGCCGCTTTGCATAACGGCGGCGACACATAGAACAGTATCAGCATAATGCAGTATTTTTTGGTTTTGTATTTTTTGAACCTGGCAAAGTGCTTTTTTATATGGCGGCGTATGCGTTTTTTCGCATAGCGCTCCGTTTCGCGGCTTATATTCCGCGATGTGAACAGCTTTTTCATACAGGATTCCAGATGATAGGCAAGATACTCCGCGCCGCACTCCTCTCCCTTGGGACCTTCCTTCGACATAAGCTCGCAGACCGCCTCTGTCGAGTCAAGGATCGTAAGGTATTTTTCCGAAATATCCGATGTCTTGACATTGCCCGGACGCAGCTTGAAATAGTTATATCCGTAATAGCTCAAAAAAACCGCTCTGTTTGCTTTCGCCAGATTTTCAATAACAAAATACGTGTCCTCACTGGCATGAAATTCCGTTTTAAAACGCGTATTTCCTATAAGCTCGCGTTTGAAAAGCTTATTGCATATCTCCCCCTGCATTAATTTCATATTATCGGAAAGCTCGTCCCTTGTCATAACGCAGTCCGAATATTCTATAGAATCCTTTTTACATACAAAGCTTCCGTCTATATAGTACCAGCCGTATATGTTGCACGCCGCTATATCCGCGTCATTATCGCGGCAGGCGCTGTGCAGCTTTTCAAAATATTCCGGCTCTATCCAATCATCGCCGTCTACGAATCCGATATAGTCCCCCGTTGCTATGTCCAGCGCGTCATTCCTCGCAGCCGATACGCCGCCGTTTTGCTTGTGTATCGCCTTTACGCGGCTGTCCTTTTCGGCGAAGCTGTCACATATAGCGCCGCTTCCGTCGCTTGAGCCGTCATCCACAAGAATAACCTCAAGCTTTTTATACGTCTGCGCCAGTACGCTGCTCAAGCATTTAGGCAGATATTTTTCAACATTATAAATCGGAATTATGACAGATATCAGATCCTCCATTTACATCCTCCAAAAAGCTATATAAAGCCTGCGTCACTGCGCAGGATATATTTGCCAACCCCAATCATATCCCCGCTTTTTATACGTATATTTCATAGCCGCTTTGCATAACGGCGGCGACACATAGAACAGTATCAGCATAATGCAGTATTTTTTGGTTTTGTATTTTTTGAACCTGGCAAAGTGCTTTTTTATATGGCGGCGTATGCGTTTTTTCGCATAGCGCTCCGTTTCGCGGCTTATATTCCGCGATGTGAACAGCTTTTTCATACAGGATTCCAGATGATAGGCAAGATACTCCGCGCCGCACTCCTCTCCCTTGGGACCTTCCTTCGACATAAGCTCGCAGACCGCCTCTGTCGAGTCAAGGATCGTAAGGTATTTTTCCGAAATATCCGATGTCTTGACATTGCCCGGACGCAGCTTGAAATAGTTATATCCGTAATAGCTCAAAAAAACCGCTCTGTTTGCTTTCGCCAGATTTTCAATAACAAAATACGTGTCCTCACTGGCATGAAATTCCGTTTTAAAACGCGTATTTCCTATAAGCTCGCGTTTGAAAAGCTTATTGCATATCTCCCCCTGCATTAATTTCATATTATCGGAAAGCTCGTCCCTTGTCATAACGCAGTCCGAATATTCTATAGAATCCTTTTTACATACAAAGCTTCCGTCTATATAGTACCAGCCGTATATGTTGCACGCCGCTATATCCGCGTCATTATCGCGGCAGGCGCTGTGCAGCTTTTCAAAATATTCCGGCTCTATCCAATCATCGCCGTCTACGAATCCGATATAGTCCCCCGTTGCTATGTCCAGCGCGTCATTCCTCGCAGCCGATACGCCGCCGTTTTGCTTGTGTATCGCCTTTACGCGGCTGTCCTTTTCGGCGAAGCTGTCACATATAGCGCCGCTTCCGTCGCTTGAGCCGTCATCCACAAGAATAACCTCAAGCTTTTTATACGTCTGCGCCAGTACGCTGCTCAAGCATTTAGGCAGATATTTTTCAACATTATAAATCGGAATTATGACAGATATCAGATCCTCCATTTACATCCTCCAAAAGCGCCCGCCGCCCAAAAGCCGCGTCAGCTCACAAGCGCGGCGAACTGTTTCACCGCCTCATCGTTGGAAGGCTTCGCGCACTTTGCGGCGTCAAGTCTTGTTTCGCCGTTCAGTATAGCGAAAAGCGCGTCCTCGATTGCTTCGTCGGTGTTGGCGCACACAATGCCGCCGCCCCTTTCTCCGACAAGCTCTTTCGCCGAGGAAGTATCGGTGGTCAGCACCGGCACGCCGAAATACGCCGCCTCCGCAAACACCATAGGCGCCGCCTCATTATACGACGGCACTAAGATCAGATCCGCGCTTTGAAAATACGGATACGGATTTTTTAACATTCCCAGAAGCTCTACCTCGTTTTCAAGGTCAAGCTCTGTTATCATGCGCTCCGCCTCGGCGCGGAGCTCTCCATCTCCTGCCACTCTCCATTTAAAGGCGCAGCCGCGCCGCTTCAGCCGCTGAAGCGCCCCAAGTGTTCTCAGTATGCCCTTCTCCCCGCTTATCCTTGCGGCTGAGAATATATTTACAACTCCATTTGTATGCTCCGGAACGTATTCCGACGCCAAAACGCCGAGATTTTTATAGTCATGACAGTTGTATACCGTACACGTTTTCCCTTTGCTTTGCGGACAGACGTTCTCAAACCGTCCGCGGCATGACTCCGATACGCAGGCGATCTTGTCAAACCGCTTATAAAGCGACGCGTTATAGGCGTTTCTGCCCTCGTAATTCTCAAAATCACAATGCACAAACGCGATCCTTTTATCCGCCGACTTTACGGCGTTCAGCACAAACTCGTTGCAGCCGCCGTAAAATACTCTTTTGGCGGAATTTTGCATAAACGACACCGCCGCGTCATAGTGTCCGCCGACCTTCTGCATACGCGACAGCGCGCCGAACGCGGCTCCCGCGCCGAATATCCTTGACACTATAACCCACAGCGCCCGCCATGCCGCCGTAAGCGCGCCTTCCTTATTCGCCTCGGCCTGACACATACCCATGATCCGCGTAAACCGGTTTCCTGTCATGAGCTTTATATCCGGAGGCAGCTCGTCCAAGAGTCCGCCCGCCGGATAAAGCAGCAAAAGCGTTATATCATATTTGCCGCGTATCTCCTTCAATAAGTTCACAAGCGACTTTTGTATGCCGCCTATTTGCATATTATTGTTTACTATGATTATTTTTTTCATTCATACTTCAGCTCCACGGTCATGACCTCTGGGGTGTTTAATATTCTGTAAATATCCTCCTCCTTGGCAATGCCCGCGCTTATAAACATCTTCTTTTCCCCGCGAGTGTATTCGCCTTTTATGTACTCGTCGGTTCCGAAATGCTCTCTCAGTATATACTCTCTCACGCGCGGCAGATTAATCAGCCCGCCGTGAAGATGCCCCGATATCACGAGATCGTAGGGATAGTCGTCTACAACGTCAAAGTACTGCGCTCTGTGCGTAAGAAGTATGGACAGCTCCCCGTTGGAGGCGGCGTTGCCGAGCTTATCAAGCGTCTGTTTGAAGAAACGCTTGTAATGTCCGGAAAAATCATCGTAGTTCTCGTCAGCGTAGCCCGTCAATCTTATTCTTGATTCGCCCTTTTCGAGCCATATGCCCTTATCGTCAAGAATGGTAACGCCCGTATCCGCAAGCGCATCCTTTATTTTCGGGTCGTTCGCTTTTTTATCGGTTCCGAGGCTCCATTTTTCATGGTTGCCGTATATGTAATAGACCGGCGCGACCTCGCAAAGACCTTTTACAAGATTTACCGCGTTGGTATAATCGGTGTCATCGTAGTTGATAAGATCGCCCGTAATCGCGATTATATCAGGCTCCGCCTTTTTTGCCGCGGATATTACCTTCGCGCCGTTTTCTCCGTTGTGGAAATCCGACACGACTGAAATCCTGTAGCCGTTAAAGCTTTCGGGTACTTTTCTTGAGCTGTAAGTGTATTCCGTGTTTTTCACTCTCGAATTATCATACACCACATATCCCACGCAAGCCGCCGCTGCGACTATTATCGTAAGGATAACAATCAGAAAACCCTTTAATATTTTTTTAATCATACCGTTTCAGCCTCTTCTTCCTCTGTTTCTTCATCTTCGTCATCGTCAAGCGCGATACCCGCCTTCTTCGCCGCGCGCAAGATCTCGTGTGCGATTACGCCCACTATCGAGATCAGCAGTCCGCAAACAACAAGTATCAACGCGTAAAGCGACACGCTCTTTGTCGAGTAATACTGTACGCCCGTAAGCAGCTTTATATACTTCGTCGCATTCGCGGCATTGTAATCCTCTACCGTGAGATTAAGGGTCTTGTAAATGTCCGCCATTTTTGTCTTGGTATCGTTAAGATCCTCGATGATCTCTTCCGTAAGAGCCTCCGTATCAATGCTCGGATCCAGAGGCACGCTGAACCTGTCTATAACCTCCTGACAATGCTCCGCGTCAAGCTGATTCGTTCCCGCTGTCACGGCCTCGCTTACAAAGGTGGAAATAAGTCCGTCGTATGTTGTTGTCGTATTGTAGGTTTGCGCATTTTCATCATCGCCGGTGGTATAGCCGTAAATATCCTGAATTATCTCCAGTCCGTCATCATTGCTGTCGGTGTTCTGGTTATAGGAGTTCGGCACGTCCTTGTTGGCCTCGGCGAACTTGTCCATTCTGCTGCGCGTCAGATCCGCCTGACCTTGGTAATGCTCATGCTCAAGCTGATAGTCCTCCATACGCTGAGTATACTTTTTAAGAAGCAGATCCTTGTCTTTCGTTATCTGACCTCTGTAGATGTTGGAGAATATCTTCGACATCGTAAACTCCTGTATGTGCTGATATTCGTTTGTCAGATCGGGGAAGGTCATTCCCGTTACAGGGGAGCGGAAGCTGCTGTTTTGCGCATAGTACCTGTCAAGCGAGTTAATTATGGTATCTATTCTTCCGCTTATAAGCTCCGCTATTTCTATATAGTCATAGTCGCCTATATCCTCGTCAAACGTAGCGTCGTTTATCGAAGCCTCTCTGACATAGTTGGAAATGTAAAAATCCAGATAATTCTGCACTATGGAATCGAGTATATCCCTGACCTCGCCCTGAGAATCTCCGGCGCTTCCCGAATACGTTATCGAAAACGTTGTCGGATAATATGTATACTCCTTTCCCTGCTTAAGCATCTCCTCCTCTTTTTCCTTCTCCGAGTCGGGAATAACGGAATTTATAGTCACCTTGGAACGTATGTCATCGACCGATTTTCTGAGCGAAAGATCGTTTATTACCGCCGTTATTATATCCGGCGACACTATCTCATAAGGGTCAAATTTCTCTCCGTTGGGCGACAGACCGCTTTTTATGTTATCATCGGTGTACTGAAGCACTATCTGAGATTCGTAGCTCTGCGCTTTGTCCGTATACACGACCGCGAGTAAAAGCGACAAAATAACTACTCCTATTATCAGCAGCTTCCATTTAAATAAATATCTCAGTATATCCCATATAGTAATTTTCATCGCTTTATTCCTCATTCTCCGGTTTGAACTCGCTGACAAGCTCATCCTTCTGCTTCTTGAACCACTCAAGCACCACGCCGTATTTGTTGACGGCTATTGTCAGCAAGACAAAAGCGGCGATAAGCGATACTCCGAACGTCTTGATATAGCCTGACATCGGACGCTCGTTGAAGATGAACGTAATGTAATTATTTGTTTTCTGCTCGATATAGTCCTTATCCGTCTGCATTGCGAGAGCCGATACCTTGCTCAAATAATTGCTTATCTCGGATATCATAGCGGCGGCAGTGGCGTTCGCTTCTTCCGTGGAAGCGGGAACATCCGAATACTTGCTTATAAGATAGTTATGCTCGTTGATGGTTTTCAGGAGCTTTGTGGCGCTGATGCCGTCGTTATGCGATTTTGTGACCAGAGTATCAAGACCGGTCTTTGTTCTGCTCATATAAAACTCGTTTTTCTGATCCACCGACGGGATGAACGCCACGCCGGTTATATGCGCGTTATATATATCCATCGCATGATTTGAGATATCCGAGGACATCTGCATTTTATTATAGTTAAGCGTTTTCTTGTCAACGCTGTACTCCTGCTTTCTCAGAAATTCGTCCTTGTCCTTTGCCACATGATTCTGTGTAATATACGCGTCAAGCTTTACAAGATCCACATCGCGTATATTCAGTATCATGGTGCTGATGTTCGCAAAGGAATAGCCTGTGCTTTTCGCTCTGTAGGTGCCGCTTTCGCTTTCGTATTTGTCCAAGTACCTCAGCATGGTGGACACCTTGTCCTTAAGCATCTGGCATATCTCGTTGTAGTCATAGTCCTCCAGCCAGTTCTCCTCGGTATAGTCAAGAGCGACGTTTGTTATGGCGTGATGCTCGTCGAAATATTTCCTGTAGGACTCTGCCAGCGCGGCAAGGAACTGATCCGCGTTATTTTTGCTGAAATTGCTCTTGTTGTAGTGTATCTCAAACTCCGACGGACAGTAGCTGTAGGAGGAGTCGGATGCTATGGCTGTGACCGTCCTTTCAACGGACGATTTCGGCATCTTTGTGTCTATAACTATGCTTGATTTCAGATTTTCTATGGAAAGGCTGTCATCGTCAAGTATGTCTATCGCGCCCTGAAGCACTTCATCGGACTTGATGTCGGCTATATTGAACCTTGCACCGCCGGGAGTAAGACCGTTTCTCGAATCGGCGTAGTTCAAGGTCAGAACCATTGTGTTTTCCCGCGAGTTGGATATGTATTTAACACCCGTAAAGAAAACCGCCGCCGCAAGCGACACGCACACTACGGCCGAAAACTTTTTCTTTCCCGATGAGTACAGCTTGTAAAAAATTTTATTGAGCCACTTCATATTCAGTGTCTTTTTCTTTTTCTTTTTCACTGTCACTCTCATCTCCTTCTGTAATTGATTTTATTTCTCCGGCAACGCCGGCTTGTTCGTATTCATAGTTCATGGCGCACATCATTAAAATATTTATGTAAGGCTTAAGCACATAGATCGTAAGCGACATGGAAAACGCCATTGCCGAAATAAACGCGCACGCGGTATACGGTTCGTTTTTTATATTCCTTAATATGCACGCGGCTATCAGAATCAGATATATTATAAGACCTATAAGTCCCTGATCGAAAAGCACCTGTATCAGCTGATTGTGCGCAAATCCCGAATCCGTCCTGTCGGTATAGGAAAATATCTCATACGTTGACATAAGGCCGGAGCCTTTTAAGAGCCTGATCGGGTTTTCGGACGTGTACTCGATCGCATACTCCCATGTGTCAAATCTGCCCGTTCCGCGGCTTTCAACAACATCCTCAATGGTATATCTTTCTTGGATATCCTCCGGAAGCATCGGAAAGATCACCGTCGTCACTATCACCGCCGCCAGGATTCCCGTGACGATAAACGCCACCTTCGCTTTTGCGCCGCGTATCGCGAGTATCACCGCGAAAAACACGCCCACAAGCACTCCTATCAGGCCGCCTCTCGATCCCGTCTGAAACACGGAATACAGTATCAGCAGCGCTTCGGCAAGATAAAAAAGCAGCAGCTTGCTTTTGGATATTATTCTTTTTATACATATCAGTATCGGCATGACAAAGTACATACAGAAATAGTTCGGGTCCTCCTCGAAGCCGAAAATTTTAATGATCTTTCTGCTTTCGTACTGATTAAGCGACATCGACTGAAACACTATCAGGTAAATGCAGATTAACCCGACCAATACCCACGTGCTTTCTATAAGCCGTTTTTCATTGTCGTTGTATACTCTCATCGTAATAAGCAGCATAGCCACCAGTATGAGAAGCATATCCTTTGTGTTCGTGACCGATATTTCCGCCCTGTAATAAAAAAGCTGCGAAAATGTATATATTACATACACCGTGTACATGGCGTGTACAATATTCAGGCGTATCGGCTTTGTATTTCCTATAAACAGCCTCAGTCCCAGCACGGCGACCACAGGGTACGTTATGAGCTTAAGCACCGACATTCCCATCGGGGTGGTCACCACGGTAAACGGCAGACACGCAAAATACAGACACGTCATGATGCAGTCAATACTCACACCCTTAAAATACCGTCTGATACCCGGGCCGTGTTTATTTTCGTTTTTATTTTCCTCCTGACGGACGCCGTCCGAAACGGCAGCCGATGACAGTTCAGCGCTCATTTTCTCTCATCCGCTTTTCCCTTTCCTTTTTTTATTTTCCTGTAGCGCTTTTATTATATCACATTAATAAGTGAATGTAAATAATTTTTTTTAAAATTCCTTAAAATTTTTATATAGTTTATCTTAAAATGTATGTAGATCTCATGTCTATACATACCGTTTTTACCGGCGCGGGCGGCAAGGTGCTTCGCCGGCGAATAATAAATCGGGATTTTTTATATGAATTAATCGGCATATTCTGTTGAAATTGCGGCTTTTGTATGATATAATAGCGATGAAATATCTTCATCAGGGAGTACGGATATGGAAATTTACGCACTTAAAGTCAACGGGCTTTTAAAGCCTCTCGGTGTTGACAGTCTGCCCCGCTTTGAATGGAAGCTCCGCTCAAAAAGGCGCGGCGCGGCGCAGACCGCGCGGAGGGTCACCGTGTCGGAGGACGAGCGGTTTTCGCGGATCGTATGGGACAGCGGAAACGTTTTGTCCGCCGATACATCGGGTATCGGCTACGGCGGAGAAGCTCTTTCGCCATGCACGCGCTATTTTTGGCGGGTCTCGGTGACGGATGAGCAAGGCTCCGTTCATACAAGCGGCGTGTCATGGTTCGAAACGGGACTTATGGGCACGGATGCCTCCGTATGGGACGGCGCTCAATGGATAGGCTCGCCGCTCATCACCGACAATCCCGACGGGATCCGTTCCTATAAAATATCGGCAGAGCTGTGCTTTGACGGCGCCGGCTTTACGGAATTTGCAATCGCGGCAAGAAACACCGATAACTGCGTGCTTGTGCGGCTTGACAAAAAGAATCTGCGCATACGCTTTTTTCAGCTTTGCGATAACTCCCGTACAACAGGTGCGGCGTCAAAAACGCCTTTGGGCGATCCGCGCGGCTGGAGCATTGACGAAAAGCTTTTTGTAATCGGCGATCAGCGCGTCGAAATAAGCGTGCGCCGCCGCGATGTGCGCGTAGCTTTAAACGGCGCGGTCATAGTCAGCGAAACGGAGCTTCTGCCGAAAAACGAGCCGCAGCTTCCGCCGCGCGAGGGCATGATGCTCTTCGGCATACGCCAGACAGAGGGGCGGATCTCATTCGGCAGGATGCGTATAGAAAACACGGAAAACGGCGCGGTATTGCAGGACACGGATTTTTCGCGCGAAAGCGCTTTATCGGCGCTCGGCGAAATTGTGGACGGGCGGCTTGTCGTTAAAAAAGGCTTCTTTTTAACAAGCGCCGTACCCTCGGTAAATGTCAGAAAGCGGTTCACCGCAGAAAAAGAAGTGCGTTCGGCAAGGCTCTACTCCTCGGCAAAGGGCTTTTACCGCGCTTATATAAACGGAAAACCCGCCGGCGACAGCTGTCTTGACCCCGGCTTTACCGACTACAGAATACGCATACTGTACCAGACCTATGACGTTACGGACAAGCTAGTATCCGGCGAAAATGTGATAAGCGCGGTCGCAGCTAAGGGCTACTACACAGGATGGGTAGGCTATGCCCCGCGCCCCATGGTGTACGGAAGGCAGAACACGTTTATCGCAAAGCTCGTCATAACCTACACCGACGGCTCGCGCGGAGTTATCGTCACAGACGGCTCGTGGCAGTTTACGGACAGGGGGCCGGTCATATCCTCCGACTATCAGCAGGGCGAATATTATGATGCGCGGCTTGAATACGATCCCGCCGCCAATCATGATTTTTGGGTCAACGCGGGGGTATATCCGCAAAGCGGCGCGGTTATTCCGACAAACGGCGTTCTTTCGGGCGCGCGCTTCGGACTTTACGCGCAGACGGACGCGGGGGCAAGGGTCGAGCGCGTACTGACGCCGCGCTTCGTATCGGAAAATCCGCGCGGACATTTTATATATGACTTCGGTCAGAATATGGCAGGCACTGTGCGGCTTAAAATGCGCTCGGAGCGCGGACGCGCGGTAAAGCTTCGCTTCGGCGAGATGTGCCGCGGCGGACGGCTCTACACCGAAAATCTGCGCTCCGCCGCAAGCACGGACGTATATATTTTCAAGGGGGATCGTTCGGGGGAAACATTTGTGCCGTCATTTACGGCGCACGGATTCCGTTACATGGAAATATCCGTCTGCGGCAAAGACGCAAGTCTTTCCGAGATGAGCGATATGCTCATATCGGCGGAGGGACTTGTGCTTACAAACACGCCCGAAAACACCGCCGAATTTGAATGTTCAAACCCTCTTATAAACCGTTTGCAGGAAAATATACAGTGGGGTCAGCGCGGCAACTCGCTTTTGGTGTACACCGACTGTCCGCAGCGGAACGAGCGCATGGGCTGGACGGGCGACGCGCAGGTGTTCGCCGCCGCTGCCGCGTATAACGCCGATATACGCGCTTTTATGGGAAAATGGCTTACGGACCTTCGTGACGCTCAGCTGCTTTACAACAAAGACGGAGCCGTCCCCGACACGGCGCCCTTGGGCGGGGACAACCGCCCCGACGGATGCGGCGGCTGGGGAGATGCGGCTGTGATAGTGCCTTGGGAAATGTATCTGGCTTACGGCGACAAAAAATTTCTTTCGGACAACTATGAGATGATGAGAAAGTGGATCGCCTATCAAAACGGCGCCGGCCGCCGGAATTACGGCGTGCGAACGGTTGACGGCGTGCAGGTCCCCGAAAAGTCGGACCTTGCTTCGATACCGTTTATCCAGATTCAGCAAAGGCGGGGCGATCATCTGTCCTACGACGGTTCGACGCCCTACATCCTTTCGGCGACCGCTTACGCGGCTCACTGCGCGGATATTATGTCCGCAGCGGCGGAAATACTGGGGAAAAGCGCCGATGCGAAAAAGTACCGTCTGCTCTTTGAAAATATCCGCCGCGCCTTTAACGAGGCGTGGGTATGCCCCGACGGCACGCTTGCGTATTGGGGCGAGATGAGCGCGCGCGATCCGCAGGGACTTGAATGTGCCGCCTACGACAAAAGCATAACGCGCTATACGCGCTATGCCGAGGGGACCGCCCACGGTCCGAGTCAGACGGCATACGCTCTTGCCATAGATTTCGGACTTATACCGAAGGACAAGCTGTCCGGCGCGGCGGCGGGACTTAAAGCGGCGCTTGACAGATGCGGCGGCTGCTTGAGTACGGGATTTCTCGGAATATCCCACCTCATGCCGGCGCTTATAAAGTCGGGACTTTGCGCCGAGGCGGTATCGCTTTTGGAAAACGAGCGTTTCCCCGGCTGGCTTTACAGCGTGAAAAACGGCGCAACGACAGTGTGGGAGCGCTGGAACTCGTATATAGCCGAAACCGATACCTTCGGCGACGCCGCGATGAACTCGTTCAATCACTATGCCTACGGCGCCGTCGGCGAAACTATCCTCGGCGATATTCTCGGCATCAGACCGTATGAGCCGGGATATAAGACAGTGCTGCTCTCGCCCGTATACGGCGGCGGCATTACCTGGGCAAGGGGCTGCTACGAAAGCGTGCGCGGCAAAATAGAGGTGTCGTGGCGAATCAGCGGAAACGCGTTTGAATACAGCTGCACCGTACCCGCGAACATCTCGGCTGTTTTGCGCCTTCCCGTGCGCCGCGGCGGCAAGGTTACCGAAAGCGGCAAAAACGCCGCCGATGCCGCAGGCGTGACATACGAGGGAACCTCCGGCGGCAGAGCCGTATTCCGCATTTCAAGCGGCAGCTACGTATTTTCGGCGGAGATCTGACGCGTCAATAAACGGCTTTGCGCGCATTTTAAGGGAGTACGGTATAAGCTCGTCTGTTATTATACGGAAATCATTGCTTAAATTGTCTTTTAGCACTTGACAGCACTCAGGTTTTCTGATAAAATATTCATATAAAAAAACGAAAGAAGTTGGGCGAAATGGATCTTACGGAAAAGGTCGCGGCGGAAATAAAGACACAGTATAAAAGTATGCGTAAATTTTCCGAGGCCGCCGGCATCCCGTACAGCACAGTGGCAAGCATAATAAAAAACGGCATAGGCTCCACATCATTCGATACGGCTCTGCGCATATGCAGTGTTTTACAGATAAACTGCATAATAGACGACATCGCGGTTTTCACCGACAAAGACGTCATGGGTTTTCTTGCGGAATACACCCGCCTTGGAGATAAGGCGCGCTATCTTGTAAAGACCGCCATGGATTTTGAGTATATCAAGCAGGGGAACGTTCTGCCCTTGCAGGCTGTGAACGTTGCTTCGGTATCGGACAATACGAAAAAATACCTTCGCGAGCGTTTAAAATCAAGCACTTAAACAATGTCCGGTCAAAAAATGACCGGCGGTTGTTTGACAAAATATTATAAAGTATGCAAGAAAGGATGTGCGTTACATGAAAAAACAAATTCAGGGCTTTATCGCCGGAGCTGCGGTGATGTCGCTTATGCTCGGCGGACTTGCTTACGCCAAAAGCAGAACCGAAACCATAGAAGTCGAGTATGACGATATACGTCTGTATATGGACGGCGCCGAGGTTATCCCCAAGGACGCCAACGGTCAGACTGTAGAGCCGTTTATCTATAACGGTACAACATATCTGCCTGTACGCGCTGTCGGCAACGCCATAGGAAAAGAAGTCAGCTGGGACGGAGTGGAAAAGGTCGTATATCTCGGCGCCAAGCCCGGCAATACCGAAAACTGGCTTGATGTGTGCGGGCCGTATCAGTATAGCCGAGGCGAAGAATACCGCCTGACGGACAATAAGTACTTTATGATGTCGGGTCAGAAGTACACAAACGGCTTTGTGCTGAAAGATATTATTGATATTGAGGGCGATGAAGGCTGGGCGCTGTTCAATCTAAACGGCAAGTATAAATCTCTCACCTTTACGGTCGGTCACGTTGACGGCACGGCTGCGACAAACGCTACAATGAACGTCTATCTCGACGGCATAATCGCATATACAAAGGAGCTTAAATACGATGACGTGGCTCAAAAAGTCACGATCCCCCTCAACGGCGCGCTTCAGATGAAAATCGAGGTGACGGACGGAGCGTGGGTAAACAGACCGTCCTACGGTTTTTCCGAGGGTGTGTTTGAATAATGCCTTTACAAAAGGGGGGATGTTAAAAAACTCCAGACCGCAAAAAGGCGGAAATATATAGAATGAGTAATAAGTAAATATTCAGCAGATAAATAAATCGGTAGAAAAATCTCAAATTTGAGATTTTTCTGCATTTAATGCCTTTTTGCTATGAACAAACCTCACCCTCGACGTACCCATGTACGACTTCGGGTAACCTGAACCCAAGGCAGAGCCTTGAGTTCAGTTCGGTTTGTCCATTCTGAAGCTTTTTTCCTATCCCCTGAAAAGGAGCTGTTTGAAAATGACTTTTTAACAGCTCCTTCTTTTTTTGCCCGCAAGCGCTCATTAAGGCTCACATATTAAAAAGTTCTTGTGCATAATATATAAAAATATTGGAAGAATATT
>CAZCZR010000018.1:0-23929 GCA_964503455.1 uncultured Lachnospiraceae bacterium
CGGTGTTGCTGTCGGTTCCGGCGCGTCGGTCGGCTTTTCCGTTACTATCGGAGCGTCGCCCGATAATTCAACTACGAGCTTCGGAGCGTTGTCAGCATCCTCCATTGAAGCTATATCATGAGTTCTTCCGGTGCTTGCCGTTACGATGAACGATACCAGCGAGCTGTTAGCGCTCAAAGCTTCCGTAAGAGCATCTTTTACATCTACCTCGATGTCCTGATAAGGAGCAACTATATCACTTGTTGCAGCCGGATACTTATCTGTCCATATCAATTCATCGTTTACCGTTGTTGCCGAAAGGCTGTCAAGACCGTTTTTGAGTATTCCCGACTCCCATTCGTCTGTTGTGATCGCAAACGAAAGACCGGTATTCTCATAACGGGAATCAGACTCCTTATACGAACGCGGAGCAACCTTTATCTTCAGCTTAGCGCTCGTTATTGTCTGACCTGCAAGGCTTGCCGTGTCAAATCCGATTATGGTCTTTTGAGTCGGGCTTTCCTTGTTTATCTTCATAGCTGTAGCTTCGCTGTGATCAACATCATCTTCGCTGTCTACATATGTATCCTGCGACGGTGTAAGTGTTATACCTGTCGAAGGCTGCTCTGTAGGCTGCGTTGTGGGAATCGGCGTTTCGCCGCTGTCAACAGCATAGTATGCTACCAGATTGTCTATTTCCGCAATTGAGAAATAATTTGTGCCGCTTGCGTTTGAACTCTGAACCGCAAGCATGGGGAGATTTGAAAGCTGCGTAGCGTTGTCGCCCGATGCTACATAATCGCCCTTGAACGGCTCGTCGTCGTCAACATATACTCTGTATATCTGATCTTCTCCAAGCTCAAACTTTACAGTGTGCCATACGCCGGCTTCAACCTTTTTGCCTATAAAATCAGTACCGTTGTCGCCGCGCGATATAAGCTCAACATCGTCATCCGTGCCGAGTACAAACGCAACGTTTCTGTACGCGCCTGTGCCGTCCGAACCGGTCTGTGTTCTGTCCTTAAGGAAGTACAGTCTGCCGGCTCCGCTCTTCGATGATGAAGAAAGTCTTACCGCAAACTCCATTGTCGATGCAACGCCTGTATCGGTTACGTCTACATCGTTTGCTATCTCTATAACAGGGCCGCGTCCCGCCGTTGAATATTGACCCGCTTCAAGCGAAAGAATATTGTCGCCCTCAAGGTTCTGAACAATTCTTGCTCTTGATGCGCTGTCGGCGCCGTCCGATCTCGATCCGATATAATAGTTTATACCGTCAACCGTTGCGGGTTCTTCCTGAGCCTCTGTTCCCAACGATACAATAGTACCTACCTCTGCCGAGTTAAAGTTATTGTTAAGTATCGTTGTATTGCCCGAAGGAACTGTGATTTCGGGAGCAGCTACGGGAGCCGGTGTCGGACTGGGTGTTGCTGCCTCGCCTTTTGTTTCGGCTGCCGGTGTTTCGTCTGTTACACCATTATCCGCATTGTAAACAACAATGTTGTCAATTCCAACTATCGGGTAACCAAGAGGATGGGTCGCTGCTTTTTGAGCATCACCTGTTGCCGACGGATCCTGGAAATTGATCTGCGAAATACTTGTGTCGCTGCTTACGCCAACGCTCACGCCGTCCATATAAAGAGTGGAACCCGATGATGTTACAACCATCTTATAGCTGTGCCATTCTCCGGAAGCGGCAGTCGTACTATCGTTTGTTAACTCCATATCGCCGATAACAATGCCCGGACTATAAGTAACAGCCGAATCATCGGTTGCGTCCTGCAGCATAGCGTCAAACGTCAAGACAAGATCCTTGCCGTCGGCAGGCGTATAAGGTCCGTCAGTAAACTGAATATTTGAACCTCTTCCCTGATTTGAGAATCTTGCAACAGCTGTCGTTACATATTTATCGTATGTATTGTCAGCTTTTTCATTTATCTGGAAATATGATGAGTCATCGCCCTTGCTGCCTGTTGACATCAAGATGCCTTCAATGCCGTCGTATGTAGCGGCCTGTCTGTAGCTCTGGCAAAGTGTCGGTCCAATAGCTTTCGCCGAATCCGGCACTACTGTAGGATCATCTTCGTCAGTCTTGTATCCTACATTCTCATAGCTGTTGAACGTATCCGACCACAGAACATCCGTAGCGGCGTCAGCGAATGAAAACGGAGTGAACACAGTCGCTGTCATAGCAATGGCACTGATCAAAGAAATTAGTTTCCTGTTCTTCATTCCTTTTCTCCTTTCAAATTTTCCCGGATTTTGTCCGGAATAAATAAGAATAATAAGTTGAAAGAATTCATACGAGCTCTTTCAACCCATTATATTCTTCTTAATTTTTGTGTTTGAATATTATTCAAACGAAGCAATATTGCCCAGATAGTAGTCAAGAACCATAACTGCATCCTGTACATTAATGCCGTCCTTCTTGTTTACATCTGCAGCTGTAGCTGCGGCATACTCATCGGTATCCTCCAACACGATATTGCCAAGATAATGGTCGATAATCGCTACTGCGTCCTGCGCGTTTATGCCGTCCTTGTTGTTTACGTCGCCGAGTGTATATGTTGCCTCGCCGCCGCCTACTTTGAATGTTGTGATAACGATCTGGTCAACATCCTCGCCGCCTACTCTTACTTCATACTCGCCGTCTTCAAGCGTGCCGCTCTCGCCAACCTTGGGCTTAACGGTGAAGTTGCCGTCAGCTTCCTGATCTATGTAGTAGATATTCTCCGCTACAGTAGCGTCGCTGCCCTTCTTTACGACAAGAATGGTGTACTGCTTGCCCGACTCGATTGTGGGTGTGTTATACTCTGTAACAGTATTTGTGTCGGGAGTATAAACAGCCTCATCGGCAGCCATAGCAGCTGTCGCTGTTGCAGCAGTCATAGCCGAAACCACTGCGAATGCCAAAAATACTTTCTTTAAAGATTTCATTGTTTTTTTGACCCCTTTTCTAAATAGATTTTTTTGTTTTCGGGATATTCCTCACAGGCACAGCCGCGCACCGAAGGATTTACAGCGCATATCCCGCTCACGCTCACTTGTTACATTCATACAATTACATTATAAACTAAATCCAATAATTTTTCAATCAATTTTTAATCTTTTCTTCAAACTTTGTTAAAACCGCACAAATACCCTTATATATTTTATGTATATTGTACAAAATGCCCTTTTTACAGCTCGTACACCCTCAATACGGCAGCCGTCATATCATCGGAAGCGAAGCCGCCGTTCTTCTCATATGCCGCCATGACTATATCCTTTGCCGGATCGGGTGTTTTTGCCGTTATTTTAAGGAGCCTGTTTTTAAGCGTTTCGCCGCGCATACCCGCGTCCGCGATCCCGTCGGACATCATCAGTATCACATCTCCGTCGGAGAAGATGCGCTTTTGCGGCAGGGGAGATATATTCTCCGCCACCCCCGCGGGCATATTCTGCGACAGAAGCGTTTCCGCGGTTCTGTTTCTGCGCACATAGCTTTCGGCGCTGCCCACCTTATAAAACTCCGCCGCGCCCGTCATAAGGTCAAAACAGAGCAGGTCTATTGTTGTGAACATATCGCTTTCCATTTTCAAAAGCAAGGTGGAATTCATCATTTCCACCGCTGTCGCGGGCGTGATCCCGGAGCGAAGAAATTCCTTTAGCATGACCGCCGTCATATAGCTTTCGCGGCAGGCGTTTTTGCCGCTGCCCATGCCGTCGCAGATTATAATGTATTCCATATAGTTGTCCGTTTTGAAATGTATGAGGCTGTCGCCGCTCATATCGCTGCCCGTTTTGCTTAGCTTATAGCCGGAAAAATCCGCCGTATATCTCGGCGCGGGAACAAATCTAAGCACCCCGCCGCCGACGCCGCAGTCAAAGCGTATCGGCCGTTCAAGCGCTCTTGACAGCGCATCCTCTATGCGTTTCCCGTCGGCTCCCAGCTCTACCGTAAGGTATATTTCGATATTTCCCGTACCGTTTTCGAGTATGCTTATCTCGTACACGGCAATGCCGGACTTGTCCAATTCCTCGGCGGCAGCGGTTTCGTACTCGGGCATAAATGAAAAGCCGCTTTTTATATCGGAGGACATACCCTCTATAACCGCCGCAAACTCGCTGTACTGTCTTGCGACTATATCCCGCGCAAATTCAGCCTCGCCCATACGCTGCCTGTCCTTTTTGAACAGCCTGTACACATGAGTCATTTCCGCAGCCATTTTATCGCAGCGCGAGCATCTGTCGCGAAAAGAAAGCGGCATACTGCCCACGGTACATTTCCCCTTTTGCTCCATGCTCGAAAGGATATTTATCATATACTTATATGTAGTCGGGAAATCCGTTTTCCAGCACTTTTTGCTCATCGCGCAGCCCTCGCATACCGCCGACGCCGCCCGCTCAAATATTTTTGCCGTGTCCATGCTGTACATATTCCGGCGTTTGGCGGAAATGCTGACAAAGCTTTTTTCAAGCTCCCTGAAAGCATGGGCGGCGCTGTCAAGCTTGACGGCAAGATAATCCTTCAGCTTCCTGTCGCGCTTGATGACCTCCGCATGAAATGACTTCGCAAAGAACACCGACACCATATCATGCACCCTGTTCGGCACAAGCACGAATATCACTGCCGACAGTATCACCTCCGTCGCCTGAAGCGGCACTCCGAGCGTATCGCCCGTATACAAAAGCGTCACCACCATACTGCTCATAAATCCCAGCGCCGCGCCGTATTTGCCGTATGCCTTCAATAAATTCCCGAATAATCCCGCAAGACCGTACAGTCCCATAAGCACCACCGCGGACGCCTCGTTAAGACTGCATACAAGTCCGACCGCCATTGCGCCGCTTCCGGCAGCGGCAAGTCCCGTATTCAGCGCCACAGCCATCACGAACAGACACGCCGCTATATTCGCCGCGCTTATCCCGAACGGCAGCCGCACCCCGCGCAGTCCCGTAACATACACGCCCACGCATATGCAAAACGACACTATCTCCTCGCCGCTTACCATAGTGCGCGCGCCGCTTTTCGTCATTATCCCGTCAGCGCGCCCGAATACTATGTACATCACTGCCGAAAGTATGCTTTCGACCGCAAGCAGCATCACATCGTATATCCCGCCGCTTACGCACAGCATGACTGCCGCGCCGCTTATAAGCAGGCTTCCTCCGCATACCATTGACGATATGACTCTGCTCCTCGATCCGACTATGCCGGAATACAGCCAGAATATCACCATTGCCGACAAATATTTCAGCGTCTGCATCCCCGCATGAACGCTCATCAGTCCGCCTATCGCCGCTATCAGCCCCAAATACCCCGCTCTTTTGTCAAACACCGCCGCAAACATCGCCATGGCAAACGGATGCGCTCCCAGTACCGACGCCCTTCCCGCCAGAAACAGCAGTCCCGTTTTCGCAATATCTCCCGTCCTCGGAAGCCGGAGTCTCATTCCCTCAAACGCCGTCCGCGCGCCGGCGGTTCTTAATTCTCCCATCTGTTCCACAAATCCTTTCAAATTTTTGGTATATTTTACCACATTATACCATATATATGATGCGGATGCTGTCGAAACACGGTGTCGTATACTGGGATACTTCTCTAAGAATATGATACTATACGCCAAAAATCGGCAAAAAAATATCCCCTCCGTTTCCGAAAGGGATATTGTTAATGCGCTGATCAAACCAATTCGATAACAGCCATGGGAGCGCCGTCGCCGCGGCGGGGGCCCGTCTGGATTATCCTTGTATAACCGCCGTTTCTGTCCGCATACTCGGGTGCGATCTCAGCAAAAAGCTTTGTAACTACATCTTCCTTGGTGATGTAAGCCAATGCTTGACGGCGGGAATGTAATGTGTTCGTCTTGCCGAGAGTAATCATCTTCTCAGCCATGCTTCTTGTTTCCTTTGCTCTTGTAAGAGTTGTTTCTATCTTACCGTTCTCCAGCAAAGCAGTCACAAGGCTGCGCATCAAAGCTCTTCTCTCGTCGGTAGCACGTCCTAACTTTCTTGTTCCCGGCATTTTCTTACCTCCTATACGATAATTATTCTTCTTCCTTCTTCAAAAGGAGACCCAATCCGCTTAATTTGTTAATAACCTCTTCAAGCGACTTTCTGCCCAGGTTTCTTACCTTCATCATGTCCTCCTCGGACTTGTTTGTAAGATCCTCCACTGTGTTGATGCCCGCGCGCTTCAAGCAATTGTAGGAACGCACCGACAGATCCAGCTCTTCTATAGTCATTTCAAGAACCTTTTCCTTTTTGCTCTCTTCCTTTTCAACGATAATTTCAGCGTTCTTCGCCTCATCGGAAAGATCCACAAAAAGTCTGAGCAGATCGTTCAAAAGCTTAGCCGCCCAGCTGACAGCCTCGTTCGGCCTGATCGTTTCGTTTGTTTCGATTTCGATCGTAAGCTTTTCTCTGTCCGAATACTGACCTACTCTCGTATTCTCGACGTTATAGCGCACCTTTTTAACGGGCGTGTAGATCGAGTCAACGGGAATAACTCCTATTACGGTTTGGAAACTCTGCTTATTCTTTTCAGCCGAAATATAGCCTCTGCCCTTTGACAGAGTTATTTCCATATATAATCTCGCATCCTCGTTAAGAGTAGCGATATGAAGATCAGGGTTGAATATCTCAACATCGCCATCGCACTTGATATCGCCCGCCTTTATCTCGCAGGCGCCCTTCGCTTCGATATATACGGTTTTTGGCATATCTGTATACAGCTTTATGGCAAGCTTTTTAATATTTAATATGATTTCCGTAACATCTTCCTTTACACCGGGAATTGTCGAAAATTCATGGTTTACTCCTTCTATCTTGATGGACGTTGCCGCAGCGCCCGGCAATGATGAAAGAAGTATTCTGCGCAACGAGTTGCCCAGAGTGGTGCCATAGCCTCTTTCCAAAGGTGATATGACAAATACGCCTTTTGAATCGCTTTCTTCGATACATTCGACGATCGGCTTTTCCATTTCTATCATTTCCAAGAACCCTCCTTATAACAATCCTGTATTTGCCCGCCGCGGAAACCCCGTGTCTCCGCCGCAAGCCAATAATCCTGTATATGCTGTTTCCACTTCTAACCGAGGGTAGTATACATCTATTATTTAGAATACAATTCGACAATCAGGTGTTCAGCGACATCATAATCGATATCGCTTCTTTCTGACAACGAAATGATCTTGCCGGTAAGAGTGTTCTTATCCATGTCTATCCAATGAGGCACAACTCTTGTTGAATTTTTTTCAACATTGTCCTTCATCTTATCCGTGTTCTTGAATTTCTCCTTCAACGTAACAACGTCGCCGGGCTTTACAAGATATGAAGGAATATCCACCTTCTTGCCGTTTACAAGCACATGACCGTGACTTACGATCTGTCTTGCCTCGCGTCTTGTGTTTGCCAGAGCCATCCTGTATATTACATTGTCGAGTCTTGACTCAAGTATCTGCAGAAGCATTTCGCCTGTGATGCCGTTCTTCTTTGTAGCCATCACATAATACTTATGGAACTGCTTCTCCAGTACGCCGTATATAAATTTAACCTTCTGCTTTTCATTAAGCTGCAATCCGTATTCCGACTGCTTTCTTCTCGACTCCTTCGGGTTTCTGTTAGAGGTCTTGTCAATACCCATAACAGTAGGCTCGATACCGAGAGTCTTACATCTTTTCAGTACAGGCTGCATATTTCTTGCCATGCTCTTTTCCTCCTTACTAATACTGTTTAACTGACTTCGATACTTCCGGTCGTATCACACGCGGCGTCTCTTCGGCGGTCTGCAGCCGTTGTGAGGTATCGGTGTAACGTCCTTGATCATGCTTACGTCCAGACCTGCCGCCTGCAAAGCTCTGATAGCGGCTTCTCTTCCCGCTCCGGGGCCTTTTACGTAAACCTCCACAGTCTTCATGCCATGCTCGATGGCGGTCTTTGCAGCCGTTTCAGCTGCCGACTGAGCTGCGAACGGAGTACTCTTTCTCGATCCGCGGAATCCCAGACCGCCTGCCGAAGCCCAAGATATAGCATTGCCGTGTGTATCTGTAATAGTAACAATTGTATTATTAAAGGTTGAACGGATATGAGCCGCGCCTCTTTCGATGTTCTTTCTGTCACGACGTCTTGTTCTTGTCGTTTTCCTTGCCACTTTAGCCATCTTAGTTCAGTCCCTCCTTAATTACTTCTTCTTGTTAGCCATAGTCTTTGCCGGACCCTTTCTGGTTCTGGCATTGTTCTTGGTATTCTGACCTCTTACAGGAAGACCTTTTCTGTGTCTGATGCCTCTGTAGCAGCCGATCTCCATCAATCTCTTGATGTCAAGAGCAACGCTCCTTCTGAGGTCGCCTTCAACAGTGTACTGCGCATCTATCGTTTCTCTTAATTTATTAATCTCGCTCTCTGTCAGATCCTTTACTCTTGTGTCGGGATTGATGCCGTTTTCAGCTAAAATCTTCTGTGAGCTTTTAAGACCTATACCGTAGATATATGTCAGGCCTACTTCAACTCTTTTTTCTCTCGGTAAGTCAACACCTGCTATTCTAGCCATTTTTGTTCTACACCTCCAAATGTAAAAATCAAATCTCTGTAACTTCAGCTTATTCAAGACCGGACAAGTCCGGCAGCCGCACTTGAACAAAGCTCATCATCCTCCGTCATACGGAGCCTGCGCCCCTCAAAGCGCGAAGCATTTTTCGGGGCGATAAAGCGATCAGCCCTGCTTCTGCTTATGCTTGGGGTTCTCGCATATAACCATTATTTTGCCTTTTCTCTTTATGATTTTGCACTTTTCGCAAATCGGTTTAACTGATGGACGTACTTTCATCTTGCTAACCTCCTACTTACTTCTCCATGTGATCCTGCCCCTTGAAAGATCATAAGGGCTCATTTCCAAGGTCACCTTATCCCCCGGCAGTATCTTAATGAAGTTCATTCTTAATTTGCCTGAAATGTGTGCCAATACCTGATGACCGTTTTCAAGCTCTACCTTAAACATCGCATTGGGCAGAGTTTCAACAACCTTGCCTTCCAGCTCCAAAACATCTTCCTTTGCCAAAGTAATGCCTCCTAATCCGCTATCCTTTTCCGATATTCCGCCAAAGCCCTGCGCACCTCGTAATTTTCGGGCGTTACGCCCGCGGCAAGCTTTTTCGCTATATTCTCGTCGGTATATCCCGACACCTGAAGGTGCATATGCTTCTTTTTTTTCGGTTTATCCGTTTTTTTAAGCCTTCCGTCGGCCACAAAGCAGTATCCGCTTTCCGAAGCAAGCACTATATAGTCCGTGCCCTTGTCATGCCCCGCTTTTGACCTCGCGACGGCTCCCGCAAAAAACTCCATGCCCTCACCTCACAGCGTCAGTATTTCATAGCCGTCGTTGGTGATAAGCACCGTATTCTCATAGTGCGCGGATAAGGTTCCGTCGGCGGTAACTACCGTCCAGTCGTCATCAAGCACTTCGACCTCATAGTCACCTTCGCATACCATAGGCTCAATAGCAAGCGTCATTCCCCTTGCCAGCTTCACGCCTCTGCCCGGTCTGCCGAAGTTCGGCACTTCGGGTTCCTCATGAAGCTTAGTGCCTATGCCGTGTCCTACCAGATCCCTTACGACCGAGTATCCGTGATCCTCGACATAAGTTTGGATTGCCGATGAAACGTCGCCTAATTTGGCACCATGCTTAAGATGTTTGATTCCTTCAAAAAAGCTTTCCTTTGTAACGTCGATAAGTCTTTGCGCCTGAGGCGTTATCTTCCCGACAGCGAAGGTTCTTGCAGCGTCTCCGTTATAGCCGTCTTTCTCGGCTCCCATGTCGATGCTGATGATGTCGCCCTCTTTCAGGATAACGTGCTTGGACGGTATTCCGTGCACTACCTCATCGTTCAGCGATGTGCATATGCTTGCCGGATATCCGTTATAATGAAGGAAATTAGGCTTGGCTCCCTGTGAGATTATAAATTCATGCGCGATCTTGTCAAGCGCCTTGGTTGAAATACCCGGCTTTATATGCTTTTCAAGAAGCTTCAGCGCATCGCCCGTTATCTTGCAGGCAGCCTTCATTTTTTCTATTTCTCTTGAGGATTTTATTGTTATCATTATTATTCCTCTATGTCAAGAGCCTTAAATACATTCTTCGTGGTATCCGCAAGCTCTTCCTCGCCCTTAGCGCATACCAGAAGACCAAGCTCTTTGTAATATTCTTTTATAGGTTCGGTTTCCGTATGATAAACATTCAGACGGTTCTTGATGGTTTCGGGATTGTCATCCGCACGGCGTATCAGCGCCGCGCCGCATTTGTCGCATACGCCGTCAGCCTTGGGCTTGTTATATATCAGGCTGTACGGTGCGCCGCACTTTGAACATTCTCTTCTGTTGGATAATCTTTCCACGATCTTATCATCGTCAACCTCAAGCGAAAGCACCTTGTCGATCTTTACTCCCGAATCGGTAAGCGCGTGCGCCTGTGCCACTGTTCTGGGGAAGCCGTCCAGAATAAATCCCTTCTCGACGTCCGGCTGTGAAAGACGCTCTTTCACTATGGCAACTATCACATCATCGGGAACAAGCTTTCCGTCATTGATGTATTTCGCAGCAAGCTGACCCACTTCTGTGTTTTCCTTGATCGCTGTTCTTAGCATAACACCTGTTGATATTGTGTCGATGCCGAGCTTTTTTGCCAGGATCTCTCCCTGGGTGCCTTTTCCGGCTCCCGGAGGTCCGAATAATACCAATTTCATTAAGGTTCGCCGCCTTTCAATTATCCGCATACCTTCCCCGAAAGCCCCTGGCCTTCGGGGAAGGCACATTATCAACTTAAGAAACCTTTATAATGACGCATTGTCATCAGCGACTCGATCTGCGTTACAGTCTCAAGCGCAACGCCTTCCATAATCAGAAGCGATGTACCGCCTATCTGAAGCGAAGGAACGTTGAACAGCGCGCCCAATACTACCGGCAGGATCGCCACTATACCAAGGAAGATCGCTCCCGCAAGGTTAAGTCTGTTCGAGATCCTGCTTATGAAATCGCTTGTCGGCTTGCCGGGTCTGATACCCGGAATATATCCGCCGCTCTTCTTCAGGTTATTTGCAAGCTCGATAGTATTGAACTGTATCGAAGCATAGAAATATGTGAAGAATATTATCAAAGCGAAGTAAAGCACCGCGTAAATTATATCCGACCATCCCGGACCGTAGCCTGCCGAAAGCATACCTAATATATAGTATCCTACATGACCGGCCTCGGGCAGATTGCCGCTGCTTAAAAGTCTTACTATCGTAGCGGGGAACGCCATGATACTCGACGCGAAGATTATAGGCATAACGCCGCCCGAAACTACCTTGATAGGAATATTCGTACTCTGACCGCCGTACATCTTTCTGCCGACAACTCTCTTTGCGTACTGAACGGGGATTCTTCTCTCCGCCGAGTTGAACATTACAACGAACGCCACGGCAAGTATCGCTATCGCCGCTATAAGCACGACAGCCACAAAGCCCTTTACGTTAAAGCCGCCCGCCAGGAACTGCTGATACAGCGACATCATTCCGCTCGGTATTCTTGAAATGATACCCGCGAAGATAATCATTGATATACCGTTTCCGAGTCCCTTTTCGGTGATCTTCTCACCCAGCCATATAATGAACGCCGTACCTGCCGTAAAGGTAAGCACTATCGTGAAAAAGCCGAGTGCGTCTGTTCTTGCTATTGTTGTCATGCCGTTCTTAACGCCCATGTTATAGAGCGTTACATAAAGGCCGGCGCCCTGTACAAGCGCAAGTCCGATACCGACATAACGCGTGATCTTATTGATCTTCTTTCTTCCCTCAACGCCTTCTTTGGTCATCTTCTCAAGAGCGGGTATAGCCACGCCGAGAAGCTGTATTATAATCGATGCGTTGATGTATGGAGATACGCCCAGCGCCATAACTGTGGCATTTGAGAACGCTCCGCCCGTAAATACATCAAACAGGCTGAACAAGTCCATGATTCCGCCGCCTTCGCCGCCGAGGAACGCTTTCATTGCCTCCGCGCTCAGAAACGGTACGGGAACGTGTGCTCCGAATCTGAAAATTATAAGCATTACCAAGGTGAAGATAATTCTTCTTCTCAAATCAGGTATTCTAAAAGCGCTTTTTACTGTTTCAAACACCTTACATCACCTCAGCCTTTCCGCCTGCCTTTTCTATTTTTTCTTTTGCAGATGCCGTATAGCCGGTTACCTTAACATTAAGCTTCTTTGTAACCTCTCCTCTGCCCAACAGCTTGATGCCGTCAAGGATCTTGCTTACCGCGCCCGACTCCTTAAGCAATTCCTCGGTGACCTCGGTGCCGTCCTCGAATCTGTTAAGAACTTCAACATTGACCGTAACGTATTTCTTGGCAAATATATTGTTGAAGCCGCGCTTCGGCAAACGTCTGTACAAGGGCATCTGACCGCCCTCAAAGCCCGGTCTTACTCCGCCGCCCGAACGGGCATTCTGACCCTTGTGGCCCTTACCGGAAGTTTTGCCTGTGCCTGAGCCTATACCTCTTCCGACTCTCTTTGCTGCAAAGGTAGAGCCTTCTGCGGGTTTAAGTTCATCTAATCTCATTTGCTGCACCTCCTCGCGATTAGTTTTCCTCAACTGTTACCAGATGGGAAACCTTGTTTATCATACCTCTTATCTGAGGCGTGTCATTTTTTACAACTGTGTGTCTGATTCTCTTAAGTCCGAGCGCCTCAACGGTTGCGATCTGATCTTTCTTGCAGCCTATGGTGCTTTTGACTAATGTAACTTTGATTTCAGCCATTGTCGTGTGCCTCCTTAACCTCTGATCTCTTCAACGGTCTTGCCTCTGAGCTTAGCGACCTCCTCGATCTCTCTGAGCTGAGCCAATCCCTGAACGGTAGCACTTACAACGTTGATCTTGTTGTTTGAGCGTAAGCACTTAGTTCTGATATCCTTGATGCCCGCAAGCTCAATAACGGCACGCGCCGCGCCGCCCGCGATAACACCGGTACCTTCCTTGGCGGGCTTAAGCAATACCTTGCCCGCGCCGTGGATACCGATGACCTCGTGAGGTATCGTGGTACCGACGATAGGAACGGTGATCATATTTTTCTTTGCATCCTCCAGACCCTTTCTTATAGCGTCCGGTATTTCAGCAGCCTTGCCCAATCCGTAGCCGACATGACCGTTCTTGTCGCCGACAACGACAAGCGCGCTGAATCTCATTGTACGGCCGCCCTTAACTGTCTTGGCAACACGGTTGAGAGCTACTACTTTTTCTTCTATTTCAAGTACTGATGCGTCTATTCTTTCAGCCACTTTTTCGTCCTCCTTCTCTTAGAATTCCAAGCCGCCTTCTCTTGCGCCTTCGGCAAGAGCAGCTACTCTGCCGTGATATACATATCCGCCTCTGTCAAAAACGACCGCGCTTACGCCTGCCGCCTTCGCCTTCTCGGCAACCTTTAATCCGACTGCCTTTGCTGCGTCTGTATTTCCGCCGTAGCCTTCAAATTCCTTATCCATAGTTGAAGCCGATGCTATCGTTACTCCCTTAACATCGTCTATCACCTGTGCATATATATGCTTAGAGCTTCTGAACACATTCAGACGAGGTCTCTCCGCCGTTCCGGAGATGTTCTTTCTAACTCTTCTGTGACGCTTTATTCTTGCAGCGTTTTTATCTAACTTCTTTATCATTTAAGAACACTCCTTTCTATTATTTCTTCTTAGCGCCTGTTTTGCCTTCTTTACGTCTGATATGCTCATAAGAGTACTTTATACCCTTGCCCTTATAGGGTTCGGGCTGTCTGTATTCTCTGATCTTAGCAGCCGTTTCGCCTACAGCCTCTTTGTTCGCGCCCTTAACAATGATCTTGTTAGGCTGCGGAACTTCGATTGTGATGCCTTCAACAGGCGTATACTCAACGGGATGTGAATATCCGAGGTTGAGTACGAGCTTCTTTCCCTGAAGCTGCGCTCTGTAACCTACACCGTTGACCTCAAGCTCCTTCGAGAAACCGTCCGTCACTCCGATCACCATGTTGTTTACAAGTGTTCTTGTAAGACCGTGAAGCGATCTGTGAATCTTATCCTCAGAGGGACGTTCAACTGTTATTACGCCGTCTGCGTACTTAACTATCATATCCTTGTGCAGCTGTCTTGTCAATGTGCCGTTTTTGCCTTTAACGGTTATCACATTGTCGCCGTCGATCTTTACATCAACGCCTGCCGGTACAGCTATCGGCATTTTACCAATTCTTGACATATTGGTTTTCCTCCTGACTTAAATTTTCCGCGTACCCACCGCTTTTGGTTGTGGGCGGGTTTTCAGTGCTGATATATAAAAATTACCAAACGAACGCGAGAACTTCTCCGCCGATTCCCTGCTTTCTTGCTTCCTTATCGGTCATGATTCCCTTTGACGTGGAAACGATCGCGATACCCAGACCCTTCAAAACTCTGGGAAGCTCGTCAGCGCCGGCATAAATTCTGAGGCCGGGCTTTGATACTCTCTTAAGTCCCGCAATTACCTTTTCCTTCTTGGCGGTGTACTTGAGAGTAATCCTGATAACGCCCTGCTTGCCGTCCTCGATCACCTGGTAGCCCTTGATATAGCCCTCGTTGAGAAGTATCTCAACGATAGCCTTCTTCATGTTTGACGCCGGAACGTCTACTGTTTCATGCTTTGCAGAATTTGCATTTCTGATTCTTGTAAGCAAATCTGCGATAGGATCGGTTATCTGCATAATTTACCTCCTCAATCCCTATCACTTTCGGAGTATAGTATGGATCTATCGGTTGACCACTTGTACTCCTCTACATTGTATTCCTTTTCCCCTTCGGGGCTTCCCTTTTCAGAAATGTCCCGCACACAGCGATGACCCTGCCGGATATACCGGAGGGCTTGCCGGACGTTTCAGCAAAGCCTTATGCCTCACTGAAACATCTCTTGTATATACGGATCGCCCGACCCGTATGCTTTTAAGCCGATTACCAGCTTGCTTTTCTGACACCGGGGATCTGTCCCTTATAAGCCAGCTCTCTGAAGCAGATACGGCAGATGCCGAACTTTCTCAAATATGCGTGAGGTCTGCCGCAGATTTTGCATCTTGTGTAAGCCTGAGTAGAAAACTTGGGTGTTCTCTGCTGCTTAATTTTCATAGATTTCTTAGCCATGTCATATCCTCCTTACACTTACGCGCTGAACGGAGCGCCCATCAGCTTCAGCAGCTCGCGGCCCTCTTCGTCCGTCTTTGCCGTTGTCGTAAACGCGATATCCATACCTCTGATCTTGTCGATCTTGTCGTAATCGATCTCAGGGAATATAAGCTGTTCCTTGACGCCCATCGCGTAATTGCCTCTGCCGTCAAAGCCGTTGGGGTTTATGCCTCTGAAGTCACGAACTCTGGGCAGAGCAACGTTGAACAATCTGTCCAAAAACTCATACATCCTGTCAGATCTGAGCGTTACCTTACAGCCGATGTTCATTCCCTCTCTCAGCTTAAAGTTAGCGACTGACTTTCTTGCCTTTGTAACTATGGGCTTCTGACCCGTGATCTTTGCCAGATCTCCGCAAGCGGCCTCAATAGCCTTGGGGTTTTCTCTTGCTTCGCCCATACCGATGTTTATAACGATTTTTTCAAGCTTCGGTATCTGCATAACGCTCTTGTAACCGAACTTCTGCATCAGAGCCGGAGCAACTTCCTTGTTATACTTTTCCTGCATTCTGCTCATTGTATGAATTTACCTCCTCTCGAAATTAATCGTTAAATATCTCTTTGCACTTTTTGCAGTATCTTGCCTTCGAGCCGTCCTCAAGGATCTGAACGCCCGTTCTTACGCCCTTGCCGCACTTGGGGCATACGCGAAGAACGTTTGAAGCGTCTATAGCGGCTTCCATCTCGATGATGCCGCTTGTCTGACCCTGCATTCTTGCCTTCTGATGCTTCTTGACCATTGCAACGCCCTCAACTATGACCCTGTTTTTTGAAGGAATAGCCGTTGTGACCTTGCCCTGCTTGCCTTTATCTTTGCCTGCGATGACCTCAACGAGGTCGCCGCGCTTTATATGCATTTTATTCATTGCCTATATCCTCCCATTAAAGAACTTCCGGAGCCAATGACAAAATCTTCATGTACTCTTTATCTCTCAGCTCCCTTGCTACCGGACCGAAGATACGAGTACCTCTGGGGTTTTTATCATCTCTTACAATTACTGCTGCATTTTCATCAAATCTTATATATGAGCCGTCAGCACGCTTTGACTCTTTAACTGTTCTGACCACAACAGCCTTTACAACGTCGCCCTTTTTAACAACGCCGCCCGGCGTTGCCTTTTTAACGCTGCAAATGATTTCATCGCCAACCGACGCATATCTCTTCTTCGAGCCGCCCATAACACGGATACACATAACTTCCTTAGCACCCGTATTGTCAGCCACTTTCAGACGTGTTTGTTGTTGAATCATTTAAACTTCCTCCTATCCGGCTAATATTACTGTGCTTTTTCCACGATTTCAACCAATCTCCATCTCTTGTCCTTTGACAGAGGTCTGGTTTCCATAACCTTTACCTTATCGCCCTTGGCGCATTCGTTATTCTCATCGTGAGCCTTCAATTTATATGTGCTCTTTACGATTTTTCCGTAAAGAGGGTGCTTCTTGCTTTCCTCAATAGCAACAACGATAGTCTTATCCATCTTATTGCTTATTACCTTGCCGATCTTTACCTTGCGGCTGTTTCTTTCTTCCACTGGTAAGTGCCTCCTTCCATACGATCTGTACTGTATACCGGATCAACCGCATCAAACTGCGGAATCGTTGATTGCTCTTTCCTGAATGATGGTCAATATACGAGCAATAGTCTTTTTAACGTCACCGATTCTCTTCGGATTTTCCAACTGGTTGATCGCGTTTTGAAATCTCAGATTGAACAGCTCCTGCTTAGCCTCCGCCAGCTTATCCTGCAGCTCATCTGTTGAAAGTTCTCTAAGCTCATTTATTTTCATTCTTATTCACCATCCTCTGCTGTGCGGGCAACGAACTTGCACTTGATCGGCAGCTTGTGCATCGCAAGACGCATAGCTTCTTTCGCTGTCTCCTCGGGAACGCCGGCGATCTCAAACAGAACTCTGCCCGGCTTTACTACTGATACCCAGTACTCAGGCGAACCTTTACCGGAACCCATTCGTGTTTCGGCAGGCTTTCTTGTCACGGGCTTGTCGGGGAAGATCTTTATCCAAACCTTACCGCCTCTTTTTGTATATCTTGTCATGGCGATACGGGCAGCCTCGATCTGTCTGGAGGTTATCCATGCCGGCTCAAGAGCCTGCAGGCCGTACTCGCCGTCCGATACAACGTTACCGCGTGTTGCCTTACCCTTCATTCTTCCGCGCATTACGCGTCTGTATTTTACTCTTTTAGGTAATAACATTACTGTCTGCCTCCTCTCGGTCTTCTTTCGCCTCTCGAGTCGGATCTTCTTCTGTCGGATCTTCTTCTGTCGTTTCTTCTTTCCTGAGGCTTTTCAATATCAGACTGGAGCTTCTTTGAATCATTAAGAACCTCGCCCTTATAGATCCATACCTTTACTCCGAGGATACCGTATGTCGTCTTTGCCTCCGCAAAACCGTAGTCAATATCCGCTCTGATAGTCTGAAGAGGGATCGTACCCTCGTGATACTGCTCTGTTCTTGCGATCTCGGCGCCGCCTACACGACCCGCAACAGCCGTCTTGATACCCTTTGCGCCAAGCTTCATAGCTCTGCCCATAACCTGCTTCATAGCTCTTCTGAACGAGATACGTCTTTCGAGCTGAGCGGCGATATTTTCAGCAACCAGCTGAGCATTCATATCAGGCTGTCTTACCTCTGTGATATTAACGTTTACCGTCTTGCCGATCATCTTTTCAATCTGAGCCTTGAGCTTGTCGATCTCCGAGCCGCCCTTGCCTATGATAAGACCCGGCTTCGCCGCATAGATCGTGATCCTTACGACGTTTGTTCTCTCTATGCCGATCTTCGCAACGCCCGCATCATAGCAGGTATTCTTAATAAACTTTCTGATATTGTAATCTTCGACCAGCTGATCTCCAAATTCCTTCTTACCCGCAAACCATTTAGAGTCCCAGTCCTTGATAACGCCGACTCTAAGGCCATGAGGATTAACTTTTTGTCCCATAATTAACCTCCTTATCAGTCTTCCAGTTCCTTTAATACCAAGGTAACGTGACTGGTTCTCTTCAAGATTTTGAATGCTCTGCCCTGCGCGTGCGGCTGGATTCTCTTAAGTGTCGGTCCCGCCGTTGCAAAACATTCCGCTACATATAATTTATCCCTATCCATGCTGTGGTTATTCTCGGCATTAGCCATAGCCGAATCCAACAGCTTTATGAGATACTCGCTTGCCGACTTATGCGTGTTCATAAGAATACCCTTGGCAACATCAGCCTTCTGATTTCTGATAAGATCAAGCACGATCTTCATCTTTCTGGGTGAAATACGAGCATATCTCAATACTGCGCGTGCTTCCATTAGGATTCCTCCTTCCGAATATTTAAATGCCTGTGATTATTAAACTTACTTGCTGGTCTTTGCTCCGGCGTGACCTCTGTAGGTTCTTGTGGGAGCGAACTCACCGAGTCTGTGACCTACCATGTCCTCGTTGATGAATACCGGAACGTGCTTTCTGCCGTCATGAACAGCTATCGTGTGACCAACCATCTCCGGGAAAATTGTGGATGCTCTTGACCAAGTCTTGATGACTTTCTTTTCATTCTTCTCGTTCATAGCGTCTATTCTGTTTATCAGGCGCTCTTCCACAAAAGGTCCCTTTTTAAGTGATCTGCCCATGTTTGTTCCTCCTTTTCTTGGAAAACTTCTATAGAAACTCTGTTATTTGGCGTTTCTTCTCTTAACGATAAACTTATCCGTTCTGTTCTTGGTCTTTCTGGTCTTATAACCCAACGCAGGCTTGCCCCACGGTGTTACAGGCGCCGGACGTCCGATAGGCGACTTGCCCTCGCCGCCGCCGTGCGGGTGATCGTTCGGGTTCATTACAACGCCGCGGACTGTCGGTCTCCAGCCCATGTGACGCTTTCTGCCGGCTTTACCGATAGAAATATTCTCATGCTGCTGATTGCCTACTATGCCGATGGTAGCCTTGCAGTCAAGACGAACCATTCTTACCTCGCCCGACGGAAGTCTTACCTGAGCGTATCCGTTTTCCTTCGCCATAAGCTGCGCCGAGTTGCCCGCGCTTCTTACAAGCTGAGCGCCCTTGCCGGGATAAAGCTCAATATTGTGAATAAGCGTACCTACGGGAATATCCTCGATAAACAGCGCGTTGCCCGGCTTTATATCTGCGCCCTTGCCGCTTACTACGACATCGCCGTCCGTAAGTCCGAGAGGCGCTATGATGTATGCCTTCTCTCCGTCCTCATATTGGATCAGAGCGATGTTTGCCGATCTGTTCGGGTCATATTCGATACCGATAACAGTCGCGTTCATACCGTCTTTATTTCTCTTGAAATCTATTATTGTGTACTTTCTTCTGTTGCCGCCGCGTCTGTGACGGACCGTTATTCTGCCGTATGAGTTTCTGCCGGCGTTCTTCTTCTTTGTATCAAGCAATGAACGCTCAGGCTCGCTCTTTGTGATCTCGGCGAAATCCGAAACTGTCATAAATCTTCTGGCAGGCGAAGTAGGATTATACTTTTTTATAGCCATGATCCTTTTTCACTCCTTATCTTTCAAACTGCGTGTCCGTTCCGATTACATCTCGAAGAATTCGATAGGCTTTGAATCCTGTGTAAGAGTTACTACAGCCTTTTTCCAATCGGGTCTCTTGCCCTCGCTGCGGCCCATTCTCTTGACCTTGCCCACAACGTTCATGGTGTTTACCGCCTTAACCTTAACGCCGAAAACTTCTTCTACAGCCTTTTTGATCTCTACCTTGTTGGCTGTCTTTGCCACCTCGAAGGTGTACTTGTTTATTTCCTCGCCGGCTCTGTTGTATTCAGCCTGCATTGACTTTTCAGTGATGATAGGTCTTCTTAATATATCGTATGAATTCATTACCTAAGCACCTCCTCGATTTTTTCGACCGCTTCCTTGGAGATGATGAACTTTTCATGGTTCAGTACATCATATGTGTTCAGCGTACCGAGATGAGTCGGGGTAACACCCTTGATGTTTCTCGCCGACTTATAGATATTGGCGTCCGCGTTCTCTGTAACGATGAGCGCCTTGCCCGTTACTTCCATTCCCTTAAGCATAGCCGCGATAGCCGAGGTCTTGATCTGGTCAAGCTTCAGATCCTCGACAACATATACGTCATAGGAATTATATTTAGCCGATAAAGCCGACTTGAGCGCAAGTCTCTTTACCTTTTTGTTAAGCGTGTAATTATACTTTCTGGGTTTGGGGCCGAGCGCAACGCCGCCGCCTGTCCACTGGGGCGCTCTTATCGAGCCCTGTCTTGCGCGGCCCGTGCCCTTCTGTCTCCAAGGCTTTGCTCCGCCGCCGCGAACCTCTGTACGGGTCTTTGTAGACTGTGTACCCTGTCTTTGGTTTGCGAGATAATTCTTTACGACCTCGTGAAGAACCGGTACGTTTACCTCCTGAGCGAAGAACGCGTCGGATATCTCCATTCTGCCCGTTTTCTCGCCTTTCATATTATATAAAGCCGCTACTGGCATAGTGATTTCCTCCTTTCCAACAAACCTTTACTTATGCTTTGACGCCGTTTCTTACGGTAACAAGACCGCCCTTGCTGCCGGGAACCGCGCCCTTAACCAAGATCAGATTGTCGTCCGCCAGAACCTTAACGACTTCAAGATTCTGGACCGTAACCTTCTTGACACCCATGTGTCCGGGAAGCTTCTTGCCCTTCATAACTCGTCCGGGGCTTGAGCAGTTACCCATTGAACCGGAAACTCTCTTACTCTTTGAACCGTGAGTCATAGGACCTCTGTGCAGGCCCCATCTTTTCATAGGTCCGGCAAAACCGTGACCCTTTGAGATGCCTGTTACATCGATCTTATCGCCGGCTTCAAATACATCGGCCTTGATCTCCGATCCGACCTCAAGCGCCGAAATATCGTCGAGTCTCAGCTCTCTGACATACTTTTTCAAAGCAGCCTCCGCCTTTGCGAAGTGACCCTTCTGCGGCTTGTTCATCTGCTTTTCCTTAGCTTCGCCGTAGCCTACCTGAACTGCGTCGTATCCGTCTGTGTCAACAGTCTTTTTCTGAAGAACAACGCACGGACCGGCCTGGATTACGGTAACGGGAATTACTTTTCCGTTTTCGCCAAAAATCTGCGTCATGCCGACTTTTGTGCCTAAAATCGCTTTTTTCATGTTTTATCCTCCTTAACAGTTATTGGTTCCCCAAAAAGCAAACGGGAACATTACCTGCATCATAGCCCGAAGGCTACTGCAATAGGGCTTGCGCCCTCATATAAGCGGTGTGCGTTTTTGCTATATCGCAATGCCGCCTCAATCAACCGCGGGTTATTTCTGGACAACGTCTATGTCCACACCTGCGGGCAACTGCAATTTTACAAGCGTTTCCATGGTCTTTTCGCCGGGAACGTTTATGTCGATAAGTCTTTTGTGCGTTCTTCTTTCAAACTGCTCGCGCGAATCCTTATACTTGTGAACGGCGCGAAGGATAGTGATAATTTCCTTGTCTGTGGGCAGAGGGATCGGACCCGATACCTTTGCACCCGTTCTCTTTACGTTTTCAACTATCTTCTCAGCAGCCTGATCAAGCACCACATGATCGTAAGCCTTCAGCTTTATTCTGATTTTGTTTGCTGCCATGTCTGTTTGCCTCCTTTTTGATATTCAAACCTCCGCGCGTAACAGCGGAAGCCGTTCGTATATTATAGAATGTGTGAACCCACGACAGCTGCGAAAAACGCATAAAAATAACCCGATGCCTAAAGGCTTCGGGCATAGCAAGTCATTTTTCGCCGCAAAATCCCCTTTGCCGCAACAAAAGAGCGTAATTTTCAGCGTGACTGCCGCCCGGTTTCATGAATCGGACAATCTCCACGGAAAAACCGGCATAGCCGCAACCTCCCGCTTCATCGTTTGTCTTCGGGAATATAGGTCTTACGGCCCGCTTTCCCGCGTCACAACATTTAATATTATACACTATTCCGCCAGCTTTTGCAAGCTTTTACAGGAAATTTTGCAAAATAATTTTTAATGAAATTTTAAAGCTTTCTTCTCTTATTTTTGTGCATAATGACATACCCGACGAAGGATTGCCCTCCATCGGGTATGAAAATTTATTTTTCCTCCGGATGCTCCTTATCATCGGCTCCGCCTTTTTCGCCGCCGTTCTCCTTATTCCGCTCCGGATGTACGGTCACCTTTATTTCAAGCACTCTCTGAGAGTCCGTTGATGTAACCGTAACGGTCAGGTTCTCATAATCAAAGCTGTCGCCCTCGCTCGGTATACGCTCCAGCTGCTCCAGCACCCAGCCGCTGACCGTGGTCGAGTCATACTCGCCAGTAAGACCGAAGTACTCGAACATATCGTCAAGGTCGGCGCTGCACACTACCTTGTATTCATTTTCGCCCGTCTTTGTAAATTCCTCTATCACCTCGTCATGCTCATCCCAGATCTCGCCCACAAGCTCCTCCAGTATGTCCTCCATGGTAACGATACCCATTGTGCCGCCGTACTCATCCGTCACGACAGCCATATGCGATTTGGTTTTCTGCAAAAGAGTAAGGAGATCGTCGATCTTCATATTCGGCGGAGTAAACACGGGCTTATTCATAGCGGAACGTATATTCTTTGCGCCGTTTCGCAAGGCGGCATAGAAATCCTTCTGATGTATAATGCCGATGATCCTGTCTATGCTCTCGCCGTATACCGGCAGGCGGGAATATCCCGACTCTATGAAAACCTTCTCGACTTCCTCCATGCTTGCCGTTATTTGCACCGCCTCAACGTCAACCCTCGGCGTAAGCACATCCTGCGCCTCATGATCGCTGAACTCTATGACGCTTTTTAAAAGCTCGCCCTCCTGCTCGTCGATACCGCCGTCTCCCGTCGCCTCTTCAACGATGTTTAAAAGCTCGTCATCCGTCATCTTTCTGTCATCGCCGGGCTTTACTATTGTGTTGATAAGCTTTTTCCATGCCGAAAACAGGAAGTTCAGCGGCGTGAGCAGTATTATAAGCATATGTATAAACTTTGCCGAGAACATCGCAAATTTTTCGGGGAAATCCTTCGCAAGACTTTTCGGCGTTATTTCGCCGAATATCAGCACAACGACAGTTATAACGATAGTCGATACGGTTGCGCCCTTGTCGCCGAGATACCTCACGAACATCACTGTGCCGACGGATGAGAGCGCTATATTTACAATATTGTTTCCTATAAGAATGGTGGAGAGCAGCTTGTCATATTCCTCCGTAAGCTTCAGCACCTTTGCCGCGTTCTTGTTTCCCTTGTCCTGCAAGCTTTTTATTCTTGCCTTGTTGATCGATGAAAACGCCGTTTCTGTCGCGGAAAAATACCCCGACAAAATAACGCAGATAACCATAAATATGATCTGACCTAAGTCTGTGTCCATTATAAATTGATTCCTTTCATTAAATAAACGCAACGGATATACAAGGAAACGCTGATCCCTTGATTTTGAATAAAAGCATTTAAAAGAAACCGGGGTCATTCCCGGCGGAAGAAAATAAGGAAATGTCTGCTGTTTATATACTCTGTTTCGGACCCGTTCAGGGTCATAGATCGATACGGATCATCCATTTTGATCGTTTCAACTCCATTAAAAATATATTTGAGATACATTATACCATACAAGCGCCGCTTTGTCAAGCATTTCGCCCCGTAAAAATGTATATTTTAGCTTGAGGTAAACTCCCAAAGTAAATGCAGCAGTGCAATTTACGATTGCATTTACATTATGTACCTCGCCTAATTAAATTTCGATATTGCGAA
>CAZCZR010000019.1:0-23703 GCA_964503455.1 uncultured Lachnospiraceae bacterium
GCGGGACGGTTCAGCTTCAACGTCAAGGGCGGACGCTGCGAGGCTTGCAGCGGCGACGGCATAGTCAAGATAGAAATGCATTTTCTTGCCGATATTTATGTGCCCTGCGAGGTTTGCAAGGGCAAACGCTATAACCGTGAAACGCTTGAGGTAAAATACAAAGGCAAAAACATCTCCGAGGTGCTTGATATGACGGTGGACGAGGCTGTGGTGTTTTTTGAGAACATACCCAAGATCAGGCGCCGCATACAGACGCTTCGGGAAGTGGGTCTGGGATATATAAAGCTCGGTCAAAGCTCCACAACTCTTTCGGGAGGAGAGGCGCAGAGGGTCAAGCTTGCCGCGGAGCTTTCAAAGCGTCCGACCGGAAGGACGATATATATTCTTGATGAGCCGACCACGGGACTTCACGCCGCGGATGTGCATCGTCTTATAGAAGTACTCCACCGCCTTGCGGACGGAGGAAATACGGTAATAGTTATCGAGCATAATCTCGACGTTATAAAGACAGCCGACTATATAGTGGATATGGGTCCCGAAGGCGGCGACGGCGGCGGAACGGTAGTCGCGTCGGGAACGCCTGAAGAGGTTGCGGAAGCCGAGACCTCCTATACGGGACAATATCTGAAAAAGATTTTAAGGAATCCTTTATAAAAAATCGGCAAAATGTACAAAAAATACTTGCAATTGTATTTGAGATGTGATATACTATATACTGTAGATCCAGATAATATTGTATGGGATAAACCGCAGGATAATATATATTAGAACCGGAGGTTGTGCAGGTATGAGAGATTACTATACTCAGGATATTAAAAGAAGACCGAGAATAGCCGCGCTTTTGGATGATCTGTTTAAAGAGCCGCCAGAAATAGAGGCGGACAGAGCGGTTATCGTTACGGAAACGTACAAGCGGACGGAAAATCTGCCCGTTATAAAGCGCCGTGCGCTTACATTTAAGGATATATGCGAGAAGCTGCCGATCTATATAAGACCGCACGAGCTTATTGTGGGCAGCAATTCGTCAAAGCCGCGCGGATGTCAGACATTTCCGGAATATTCATACAAATGGCTTGAATCGGAGCTTGACACGGTGGCTGAAAGAACGGCCGATCCTTTCTATATATCGGAGGAAACCAAGGAAAGACTGCGCTCGGTATATCCCTATTGGGAGGGAAAGACAACATCTGATCTTGCAACGGCGTATATGGCTCCCGAAACGCTTGTCGCCATAGAACATAATATGTTTACTGTCGGCAACTATTATTACAACGGCATAGGTCATTTTACCGTTGATTACGGAAAGATACTGAAAAACGGTTTCAAGGGTATTATCGGCGAAGCGGAAGAAGCGCGCTCGAAGCTCAGTGTTGCCGACGGCGATTACGCGAGAAAGAACGAGTTTCTTGAATCGGTGATCATTTCAGCCGAGGCTGCGATACATTACGCCAAGAGATACGCGCGTATGGCACTTGAAATGGCGAACACCGAAACGGACAGAACAAGAAAGACGGAGCTTTTGAAAATAGCCGAAAACTGCGCGAAGGTACCTGAAAACGGGGCGGATTCGTTCTATGAGGCGTGTCAGTCGTTCTGGTTTGTGCAGATGCTTTTGCAGACGGAGTCGAGCGGACACTCGATCTCGCCGGGGCGGTTTGACCAGTATATGTACCCGTATTACGAAAAGGACATCAAGAGCAAAAAGATAACCAGAGAGGACGCTCAGGAATATATCGACTGTCTTTGGATAAAGCTGAATGACCTTAACAAGGTGCGTGACGCTGCATCCGCAGAGGGCTTTGCGGGCTACAGCCTGTTCCAGAACCTGATTGCAGGCGGTCAGGACGAGCGCGGCATGGACGCGACAAACGATCTGTCGTTCATGTGCATACAGGCTTCATTCCATGTGCCGCTGCCGCAGCCGTCGCTCTCGGTGAGAATATGGAACGGAACGCCGGACGACTTTATCGTAAAGGCGGCGGAACTGACAAGAACAGGTATAGGTCTGCCCGCGTATTACAATGACGAGGTAATAATTCCCGCGCTTATGTCAAGAGGCGTAAGCCTTGAGGACGCGCGCGGCTACAATATAATAGGCTGCGTTGAGCCGCAGGCGCCCCATAAAACGGACGGCTGGCACGATGCCGCGTTCTTCAATATGTGCCGTCCTATGGAGCTGGTGTTCTCCAACGGCATGGAAGCGGGCGTTCAGGTAGGACTCAGAACAGGAGAGCTTTCGGAGTTTAAGACGTTCGATCAGTTCTATAACGCTTATGTTGAGCAGATGCATTACATGATCCGCCTTATGGTGAACGCGGACAACGCCATAGACTGCGCTCACGCGGAAAGATGTCCGTTGCCGTTCCAGTCCTCAATGATAGAGGATTGCATAGGACGGGGAAAGAGCCTTCAGGAGGGCGGCGCCATATACAACTTTACGGGACCTCAGGGCTTCGGCATAGCGAATATGACGGACGCTTTGTGGGCGATAAAGACTCTTGTATACGAGCAGAAAAAATATACGCTTGAGGAATACAAGGACGCGCTTGTACATAATTTCGGCAAAGGACTCTCGCCGGAGTTCGCGCAAAATGCCGCGAGCGACGTGGTTGCAAATATACGCGCCGCAGGTCACAGCATAACGCCGAAGCAGGTGGAGGATATATGCCGTATGTTCCTTGAGGGCGTAGGCACTCCCGAACAGAAGAAGAAGTGGGATCGGCTGCTTGCCGACATTGACGGCTGCAAGCATTACGGCAACGATGACGAGGAGATCGACCTCTTCGCAAGAGATGTTGCGTATATTTATACAAAAGAGCTTCAAAAGTATTCCAATCCCAGAGGCGGTATCTTCCATGCGGGACTGTATCCCGTATCGGCGAATGTGCCTCTCGGAAAACAGACCGGCGCAACGCCGGAGGGCAGACTTGCGAATACGCCTATAGCGGACGGCGTCGGACCGCGTTCGGGCAAGGACATATACGGGCCTACCGCGGCGGCAAACTCAGTCGCAAGACTCGACCATGGAATAGCTTCCAACGGAACGCTGTATAATCAGAAATTCCATCCGTCGGCGCTGGCGGGACTTACGGGACTGCAGAAGTTCGCGGCTTACATAAGAGCTTTCTTTGATCAGAAGGGAATGCATATGCAGTTCAATGTTGTAAGCAGAGAAACGCTTTTGGACGCTCAGAAGCATCCGGAAAAATATAAAAACCTTGTTGTCCGCGTCGCGGGTTACAGCGCGCTGTTCACAACGCTGTCGCGCTCGCTTCAGGACGACATCATCAACAGAACGGAGCAGGCATTCAACGCCTGATGGCAGGAGAATTTATGACTGACATTGAACAGCTGCTCAGCGCAAAGGGCAGGATATTTGATATACAAAAATATTCCATCCATGACGGACCGGGAATACGCACTATCGTATTTTTAAAGGGATGCGCTCTCAGATGCCGCTGGTGCTGTAATCCGGAGTCGCAAAGCTTTGAAGTCGAAACTATGAACGTAGCCGGCAAGGAGCCGAAAGTGATGGGACATGACGTGACCGTTCGTGAGGTCATGGACGTTGTAAGACAGGACAGCTTCTATTATCAGAGAAGCGGCGGAGGACTTACACTGTCGGGCGGCGAGTCGCTTTTACAGCCGGATTTTGCGATACCGCTTCTTGCGGTTTCGAAGATAATGGGTATAAATACGGCGATAGAAACGACCGGTTTTCAGAAGTGGGAGATCATACAACAGTATCTTAAGGTGCTTGATTATGTGCTGATGGATATAAAGCATATGGACTCGGCGAAGCATAAGGCGTTTACGCGCCAGCCGAACGAGCTTATACTTGAAAACGCGAGAAAAATAGCCGAATCGGGCGCCAATCTTACGATAAGAGTGCCTGTTATACCGACATTTAACAACACGCCGGAGGAAATAGGAGCTATCGCCGATTTTGCGGCGTCGCTGCCGAATGTAACGCATCTGCATCTTTTGCCGTATCACCGGATGGGACAGGACAAGTATGAGTGGCTTGGCAGAGAGTACACTCTCAAGGACATAAAGCCTATGACGGCGGAATATATGGAGATGCTTCAAAAAGTCGCGAAAAGACCGGGACTTAAGGTACATATAGGCGGAGAGTAATACACAATAAAAGTAAAAACGGAAGCTGCGTTGACGGATGCGGCTTCCTTTTTTGTTTGAAAATATATTTTTTTTCACTGTACCCCTTGATTTATTTTCAATAATGGTGTAGAATATAATAAGATATTTTTAATTATTATTTACCAAAACCGGCGGTAAAAGCGGGACGGCGCAGCCGGGACTTCGAGGATCAAATGAAAGGACGGTTATTATTATGAGTCAGCAGGTAATACAGTGGGCGAATGAGCTTAAGGTAAAAGAAATGATAGAGATACTCAACAAGCGCGATTTTGACGCGAGATATGCCGCTACTGCGGCGGAGGCGAGAGCGCTTGTAAACGAGCTGATACCGGACGGCGCCACGGTATGCGTGGGCGGATCGGTCACGTTGAATGAAACGGGCATTATGGACGATATTACAAGCGGAAGATATAACTTTATCGACAGATTCCACACAAAGTCCTTTGAGGAAATGCTTGACAAGTACAGAGAGGGATATTTCGCCGATGTTATGGTTTCAAGCACCAATGCTATTACAAAAGAAGGTCAGCTTGTAAATATCGACTGTACAGGAAACAGAACAAGTCAAATAGTATTCGGCCCCAAAAAGGTTATTATAGTAGCGGGAGTAAATAAGATAGTGGACACCGTTGAGGACGGCGTAAAAAGAGCGAAGTCTGTAGCTCCGCTCAATGCAAGGCGTATCACTCACAAAACGCCGTGCGCTACGGATGATAACTGCAACTGCACCGACTGCCGTTCCAACGCGAGAGTCTGTAACGTGACAAGCATAGTTGAGGGCTGCCACTATTTCCCCGGAAGGATCACCGTTATTCTGGTTCCAGAGGTTCTGGGATATTAAAATATTGACACGGGTATTTACAGTGCCTTGCAACATTTAAAGGCTTAACCTTTAAATTCGGATAAAACGGTTTATTCCGCTCTGCCGAACGTCGGTTTTTAAATTTCACGGCTTACTAACACATTACATTTCGGAGGATATATCACAGATGAACAATAACATAAAAATGGCGGAGCTGCTTTTCGGCGGTATTACCGAAACGCCGGAGGATTACGAGGCGCGCTATCCCAAAAGGGAACTGCCGGATGGAGCCGTTGTCACGCGCTTTGCGCCGAGCCCAACGGGATTTCTGCATTTCGGCGGACTGTTCGCGGCTTTTGTCGGAAAAATTGCGGCTAAAAACAGCGGCGGCGTATTTTACCTGCGAATAGAGGACACCGACAAGAAGCGCGAGGTCGAAAACGGCACGGAGCTTATAGTGAAGGGCCTCGCCGATTTCGGTATAGATATTGACGAGGGAGCTGTTTCGGCGACAGAGGAAAAGGGAGTGTACGGCCCGTACACCCAAAGCAAGCGTACACCGATATATCAGGCGTATGTAAAGCGCCTTGTGGAACAGGGTATGGCTTATCCGTGCTTTATAACGGAGGAAGAGCTTTCGGCAATACGCGCCGAGCAGGAGGAGAAAAAGGAGCTTACCGGAATATACGGCAGCTATGCCAAATACCGCGATATAACGCCGGAAGAAGCGGAAAAGCTTATTAGCGGCGGCAGGGAATATGTCATAAGGCTAAAATCCCCCGGAAAGTCCGGCGGGAGAGTTAAATTCAAGGATGTGATCAAGGGCGCTATCGAGATGGACGAAAATATTCTTGATATTGTGCTTCTGAAAAAGGACGGTACGCCGACATATCATATGGCACACGCGATAGACGATCATCTTATGCGCACCACCCATGTTATAAGGGGCGACGAGTGGCTTTCGTCGGTGCCTATACATTTGCAGCTGTTTTACGTGCTTGGATTCAAGCCGGTGAAGTATGCGCATATATCGCCCATACGCAAGGAGGATAACGGAGGCAAGCGCAAGCTTTCAAAGCGCAAGGACCCCGAGGCGGCAATGAGCTATTACGAAGAGGAAGGCTATCCGCGCGGAGCCGTCTGGGAATATCTGATGACTTTGGCAAACTCCAATTATGAGGAGTGGCGTATGTGCAACAAGACGGCGGATATTTCCGAATTTAAATTTACTTTCGGCAAAATGAGTACCGCCGGTGCATTGTTTGACATAGTAAAGCTTAATGACATAAGCAAAACATATATCAGCACACTTACGGCGGAGGAGGTCTACAGCCTGACGCTTGCGTGGGCGAAGAACAACAATGACCGTCTTTACAGACTGCTTGACGGAGATAAGGACTATGCGGTGTCGGTATTTTCGATAGAACGCGGGAACGCGAAACCGAGAAAGGATATTGCAAAATGGTCGGAGGTTGAGGGATATATTTCTTATTTCTATGATGAGCTGTGGGACAGAGAACGTGATTTTGCCGACAATCTTTCGGCGGAGGATACAAAAGAAATACTGGAAAAGTATAAATCGGTATACGATCACGAAGCCGACGCGGCGCAGTGGTTCCCGACTGTGAGAGAAATGGCTGTGGAGCTTGGCTATGCCGGCGCGCCGAAGGAGTACAAGAAAGATCCCGACGCGTACAGAGGTCATGTCGGAGATGTGAGCGGAGTCATCCGCGCGGCGGTGACGGGCAGAAGGAACACGCCCGACCTTTACAGCATCATGCAGGTGCTTGGCAGGGACGAGGTAATAAAGCGCATCGACGAAAGCATCGCAATGCTTTAAGCGGCGCGCACAATGCGTACTGATATATGCGGAGCAGTATAAATATACATTTTAGGAGCGTATGATATGGAAAATGAATTTGAATACAAGCATTTTATACATGAGGCAATAGACAAGGATCTGGCGGAGGGAGTGTACGATCACGTGCAGACCCGCTTTCCGCCGGAGCCGAACGGGTATTTGCATATAGGTCATGCTAAGGCGATATGCATTGATTTCGGCACGGCGGAGAGGTATAACGGAACCTGTAATCTGCGTCTTGATGACACAAATCCCACCAAAGAGGATACGGAGTATGTTGACGCTATCATGGAGGACATCAGGTGGCTCGGCTTTAAATGGGACAAGGTGCTGTATGCGTCGGATTATTTTGACGCTATATACGACTGTGCGGTAAAGCTGATAGAGCTTGGCAAGGCATATGTGTGCGATCTGTCGGCGGATGAGATACGCGCTTACCGCGGAACACTTACAGAACCCGGCAAGAACAGCCCGTACCGCGACAGGAGCGTTGAGGAAAACCTCGATCTTTTTAAGCGTATGACCGAGGGCGAATTTCCGGACGGATCAAAGGTGCTGAGAGCGAAGATAGACATGGCGTCTCCGAACCTGAATATGCGCGATCCCGTTATTTACCGCATAAAGCGCGCGCATCACCACAGAACGGGCGATAAGTGGCTGGTGTATCCGATGTATGATTTCGCGCATCCGATCTCCGATACGGTAGAGGGTGTGACACACTCTCTTTGCTCGCTGGAGTTTGAGGATCACAGACCGCTTTATGACTGGGTTTTAAAAGAGCTTGGCTTTAAAAATCCGTCAAGGCAGATAGAGTTTGCAAGACTCAACTTAAATTACACGCTTACAAGCAAGCGCCTCTGTCTGTCACTGGTGCGCGACGGTATAGTTTCCGGCTGGGACGATCCGAGAATGTCCACGCTGTGCGGTATGCGCCGCCGCGGTTATACGCCGGAGGCGATCAAAGATTTCTGCGCGAGGATAGGCGTTGCAAAGACGAACAGTTTTGTTAAGATGGATCTTTTGGAGCATTGTGTCAGAGAGGATCTCAACAAAAAAGCGCCCCGCGCTATGGCGGTGCTTCGTCCGCTGAAGGTCATCATAGACAATTACCCCGATGATAAGGTAGAAAAGATTGAGGTCGAGGTAAATCCGGAGGACCCATCAATGGGAACGAGAACGGTGGAGTTTTCAAAGGAGCTTTATATTGAAAAAGAAGATTTTATGGAAGTGCCGGTAAAGAAGTATTTCCGCCTGTTCCCGGGAAACGAGGTACGCTTCAAGAGCGCGTATTTTATAAAATGCGTCGGCTGCGACAAGGACGGGGACGGCAATGTTACGGCGGTACACTGCACATACGATCCCGCGTCGCGCGGAGGAAACTCGCCCGACGGCAGAAAGGTAAAAAGCACGATCCACTGGGTCAGCGCGGCTCATGCGATAGACGCGGAGGTACGTCTTTACGACAGACTTTTCAGCGTGGAGAATCCTTCGGATGAGTCGGGTGTTGAGAGCTTTACGGACAACCTGAATCCCAAATCCATAGAAGTATTGAAAGGCTGCAAGCTTGAAAGCAGCATGACGGATCTAAAACCCGGCGACACCTTCCAGTTCCTGCGTCTGGGATATTTCTGCGTGGACAGGGACAGCACGGAGGATATGCCCGTGATTAATGAAACCGTGGCGCTCAGAAGCTCGTGGAAATAAATATCACAAGAAAGGACATTACACAATGGATTATACAAAATTTTATGCCGACAGAGTAATACCTATGAAAGGCTCGGCTATAAGAGAAATGTTCAAGAGAATGGCTGATCCGGAGATAATTTCGCTGGCGGGCGGCAATCCCGCATCGGAGCTTTTCCCCGGTGACGAGCTTTCAAAAATAGCCGGCAAAATCCTTATGACCAATCCCGCTCTCGCGCTTCAGTACGGCACAACTGACGGCTACCCCGCCATGAGAGAAGCCGCGAAGTCGCGCGCGGACAAGGTGAACGCTTACGCTGATGGCGACGGCATACTTATAATGACCGGCGCAAATCAGGGCATTGACCTGACAGCGAAGTCCCTGATTAACAAGGGTGATAAGATAATAGTTGAGGACCCAAGCTTTATCGGAAGCCTTAACGCATTCCGCACATACGAGGCGGAGCTTATAGGCGTGGAGACAGAAGCTGACGGTATGAACATGGATAAGCTGGAGGAGGCTTTAAAGAATAACTCCGGCATAAAAATGATCTACACGATCCCGACCTTCCAGAACCCTACGGGCAGCACCATGACGCTTGAAAAGAGAAAGCGTCTTATTGAGCTTGCCAATAAGTATGACGTTATTGTTTTGGAGGACAATCCTTACGGCGATCTGCGCTTCGCGGGAGAGGACGTTCCCACGATAAAATCCCTCGATACCGAGGGCAGAGTTGTCTACGCCGGCTCATTTTCCAAAATATTGTCGCCCGGTATGCGTCTTGGATATATCATCGCAAATACGGCTCTTACGGAGAAGATAGAAATACTCAAGCAGGTAAACGACGTTCATACGCCTATGCTTACGCAGCTTATGTGCGTTGAATTTATGAAGAAGTACGATATCGACAAGTATATAAAGAAAAACAAAGAGCTTTACGGAAAGAAATGCGCTGTAATGGTTAATGCCATGGAAAAGTACTTCCCGAAAGGAAAGGTAAAGTGGACAACTCCTCAGGGCGGTATTTTCCTTTGGTGCGAGTGCCCGACTATAGAGGATATTACGCCTATAGTTGACAAATGCCTTGAAAAGAAGGTAGCAATAGTTCCCGGCTCCAATTTCGCTATTGACATAACGAAGCCGTCGAACAAGTTCAGGCTGAATTATTCATCGGCAACGCCGGAAATGCTTGAAGAAGGAATAAGACGTCTGGGCGAGGTATTGACCGAAAATCTGTAAGGAGAATAAAAGCGTAATGGAAGAAAAAAAGAAGATATTCTCAGGCGTTCAGCCGTCAGGCACACTGACGCTGGGAAATTACCTGGGAGCGATAAGAAACTGGGTGGCGCTGCAGGAGGATTATGACTGCATTTACGCCATGATGGATCTGCACACCATAACGGTACGGCAGATACCGGCGGATATACGCCGCCGCACTCTTGAAGTGCTGGCGCTCTACATTGCCTGCGGCATTGATCCGGTAAACAACATAATGTTTATACAGTCGCACAATCCGCATCACGCGGAACTGGGCTGGATACTTGATTGCTACACCTATATGGGCGAGCTTCAGCGAATGACGCAGTTTAAGGACAAGTCGGCGCGTCATGCCGACAACATAAATGCCGGACTGTTTACTTATCCCGTGCTTATGGCGGCGGATATACTGCTGTATCAGGCGGATTATGTGCCGGTAGGCAAGGACCAGATGCAGCATATCGAAATATGCCGCGATATTGCGGGACGATTCAACTCGATATACGGCGATGTGTTCACCGTGCCGGAGGGACTTTTGCCAAAGGTGGGAGCGAATGTTATGAGTCTGCAGGAGCCGACAAAGAAGATGTCGAAGTCGGATCCGAATCCCAAGGCGTATATTTCCATGATGGACGATATGAACGTTATCGCGAAGAAGATAAAAAGCGCCGTTACCGACAGCGAGGGCGTCATAGAATACCGCGAGGGCGATGATTCCAAGGCGGGTGTAAACAATCTGATAAGCATAATGTCCGCTGTTACGGGCAAAAGCGCTGAAATGATAGTGTCTGAGTACAGCGGAAAGGGTTACGGCGCGTTTAAGGCTGATGTGGCTGAGGCTGTTGTGGAGTGCATACGTCCCATAAGGGAGAGATATGACAAGCTGATCGCGGACAAGGCATACCTTCAGCAGATATATACGGAGGGCGCCGAAAAGGCGCGCAGAATATCTTCAAAGACCATGAGGAAAGTGTACAAGAAGATAGGCTTCGTTGTCTGAGCCGGCGACGCGCCCAAAAACATAACGCGCATACCGTATGCGCGGGAACGGAGAAAAATATGACTACACAGGAAACAGTATTCATGATATGCGCGTTCATCGTATCGTTTGTATTTTCGTTTGCGGCGACGCCGTTTGTGAAGAAGTTCGCCTATAAGATAGGCGCGATAGATGTTCCCAAAGATAACAGGCGTATGCATAAAGAGCCTATTCCGCGAGTCGGAGGACTGGCGATAATATTCGGCTTTCTGGTGGCGGTGCTGTGCTTTGGCAGACCGTCAAGACAGCTGTACGCGACGCTTGCGGGTGCGGCGATAATCGCTGTTATGGGAGTTATTGACGACTGTAAAGACCTTGACGCAAAACTGAAATTAATCATACAGATAGTCGCGGCTTTGGTCGTGATCATAGGCGGAGATATACGCATAAACGTGTTCACCAACCCGAATATACTCAGCGACAATCCGTACTGGGTTTTGCCGTCGTGGCTTTCGGTAACGATAACGGTGCTGTGGGTGGTATTTATTACGAACGCGGTTAATTTCATTGACGGACTGGACGGTCTTGCTGCGGGAGTTTCCGCGATAATGACGGTGTCGCTGGTGTTTATAGCCATACGCGTGGGAGAATATCAGATAGCCGTTGTAGGTATCGCGCTTATGGGAGCCTGCTTTGGATTTTTGCCGTTCAATTTTAATCCCGCCACGATATTTATGGGCGATACCGGCTCGACGTTTTTGGGATTTATGCTTGCCACCATGTCCATACAGGGCGTGTTTAAAAGCTATGCGGTCATTTCGCTTGCGGTGCCGTTCCTTATACTGGGACTGCCGCTGTTTGACGCGGCGTTTGCAATGATCCGCCGTATACTTACAGGGAAAAATCCCATGACAGCGGACAGAGGTCATCTGCACCATCGTTTGATAGATATGGGATTCTCGCAGAAGCAGACGGTGTTTATACTGTACGCGATAAGCGGCGTGCTTGGCATATCGGCGGTGCTTTTGGCGGAAAGCGGAACGTTGAGAGCGCTTCTGCTTTTGATGTGTGTGCTGATATTTATTCTTATAGGCAGTATGCTCGGCAAAAACGTTGATATAACAGGTCATACCGATACGCGCGACAAAACTGACGACAGGGAGGATGAATAGGATGGACAGGATAAAGGTACTGATAGTGTTCGGCACAAGACCGGAGGCTATAAAGATGGCGCCTCTCGCGTTGGAGCTTAAAAAGTATCCGGAGATCGAATCGAAGGTCTGTGTTACGGCTCAGCACCGTCAGATGCTCGATCAGGTACTTGACATTTTCGGCATAACGCCGGAGTATGACCTTGATATAATGAAAACCCGTCAGACGCTTGTGGGTATAACCACACGCGTTTTGGAGGGACTTGACGAGGTAATAAAAAAGGAGCGGCCCGATATTGTACTGGTTCACGGCGATACCTCGACAAGCTTTGTCGCGGCATTGGCGGCATTTTACAATCAGGTAAAGGTGGGTCACGTTGAGGCGGGACTCAGGACCTACGACAAGTATTCGCCATTTCCGGAGGAAATGAACCGCCAGCTTACGGGCAGGATCGCCGATCTTAATTTTTCGCCCACCGTACAGAACAGGGAAAATCTTTTAAAGGAAAACGTCAACCCCGACAGCATCTATATTACCGGCAATACTGTTATAGACGCGCTTAAAACGACTGTAAAAAAGGATTATAAATTTTCCGATCCGCTGCTTAATGACACGGACTTTGAAAACAAGCGCGTTATTGTGGTAACGGCTCACCGCCGCGAGAACCTCGGCAAGCCGCTTGAAAATATATGCAACGCCCTAAAACGGATCGTGACCGAGTACGAGGATACGGAGATAGTTTATCCTGTGCATCTGAACCCCGCTGTAAGAGAAACGGTTTTCGGCATACTCGGCGGTTTGGACAGGGTGCATCTTATAGATCCGCTTACGGTTGACGAGCTGCACAATGCTATGGCGAGAGCGTATATGGTAATGACTGATTCGGGCGGCATACAGGAGGAGGCTCCCGCGCTTGCAAAGCCGGTGCTGGTGCTTCGGCGTGAAACGGAGCGCCCCGAAGCTGTCGCGGCGGGAACCGTAAAGATAGCCGGTGTCGATGAGGAGGATATAGTCGTTCTTGCAAAGGAGCTTTTAGACGATAAAGCCGTTTACAACAGTATGGCTCATGCTGCCAATCCCTACGGAGACGGAGAAGCGTCGCGCCGTACAGCCGAGGCTATACTTTACTATTTCGGCAAACGACCGGAGAGACCGAAGGAATTTAGAGTATAATATTAAAGCTGCGGAATACTATAAATGTCCGCAGCCTTTTTACGGGCGTTTATTTTAAATACACACGCGGACGGAAAGGAGATTAACGCGAAGGTTCCCATCACGTTAGCCTCCGCAAGGATTAAATTCGCGCGTGCGGCTTTTGCTCGGCTGTGTCTTGAAAAACGCATATGCGCAGCGATAATCTCTTATCATTCTTGCCCTGCGATAAGAGATTAAATTTAATTACTATTTGTGCCGGCGCAGGGCGGCGGAATGGAGATTATTATGTGTACGGCAGTAACCTACAGAACAAAAAGCTTTTACTTTGGAAGAACGCTCGACTATGAGTTTTCCTACGGCGAGGAGATAGCGGTGACGCCGAGAAATTATGCTTTTCGCTTTCGTGAAGCGGAGGATATGTCATCACATTACGCGCTTATAGGTATGGCGCATATGGAGAACGGATACCCTCTTTACTATGACGCGGTGAATGAAAAGGGTCTTGCAATGGCGGGACTGAATTTTGTTGGAAACGCGTTCTACAACGACAAGGCGAAGGGGAAGGACAATATCGCGCAATTTGAATTTATACCTTGGATACTGGGCAGCTGCGCCGATATTTTTGAGGCAAAAAGCAAGCTTGAACGGATAAATTTGAGGGATATACGGTTCAAGGACGATATGCCCGTCGCGCTCCTTCACTGGATAATTGCGGATAAAAACGGGTCTTTGGTTGTGGAGAGCGTCAGGGAGGGGCTTAAGATATATGATAATCCCGTAGGCGTTTTGACAAACAATCCCGCGTTTGACGCGCAGATGTTCAACCTCAGCAGCTACATGAATCTGTCAGCGAAAGGAGCCGAAAACCGTTTCGCTCCGGGACTGGAACTTAATGAATACAGCCGCGGCATGGGCGCTGTGGGACTTCCGGGAGATCTGTCATCGCCGTCAAGGTTTGTAAGGGCGGCGTTTGTAAAGCTCAATTCCGTTTCGGGCAGCGGCGAGGAGGAAAGCGTAAACCAGTTTTTCCATATTATGGGGAGCATTGAACAGCCAAGAGGCTGCTGTGATGTGGGCGGCGAAAAATATGAAATAACGATCTACACCTCCTGCTGTAATGCGGATAAGGGCGTATACTATTATACAACTTACGAAAATCACAGCATTACCGCAGTGGATATGCACGCGGAAAATCTTGACGGAAAGGAAGTATCGTGCTATCCTCCCGCAAGAAGCGAAAGAATAACGATGCAGAATCGGCAAATATAAATCTTTATAAACACTTTTTCCGAAAGATTGACAAAATGCGCGGCGTGTGGTAAAATAATATTATACAAATGAGATTTCAGTTGCTGTTGATGAAAAATCTTGTGTTTTTCATGCTGCAGACAACTCTTCTTAATATTCGGGGTGTTAGAATTGATTTTAGAAGAAATAAACGATCCGTCAGATTTGCGCAAGCTTGATATGGATGAGCTTAATGCTCTGTGTGCCGAGATACGTGAGTTTCTGATAGACAACGTATCGAAAACGGGCGGGCATCTGGCGTCAAATCTGGGAATAGTGGAATTGACAGTGGCGCTTGAGAGAGTATTCGACTTTTCAAAGGACAGGATAGTTTTTGACGTGGGACATCAGTCCTATGTCCATAAGCTTTTGACCGGGAGAAGAAAGGATTTCAAGACGCTGCGCAGCTTCGGTGGTATGTCAGGCTTTCCCAAGACCGCCGAAAGCAAATATGATGCTTTTAATACCGGCCACAGTTCGACTTCGCTGTCGGCGGCTCTGGGAATGGCAAGAGCTCGCGATTTGAAAAAAGAGAATTACAGCGTGGTGGCGCTTTTCGGTGACGGGGCGCTTACCGGCGGCATGATGTACGAGGCGATGAACGATATAGGCAGCTCCAAAACGCCGCTTATACTGATATTGAACGATAATGTTATGTCTATCGCAAGGAATGTCGGTTCCATGTCGCGTCATCTGCGTAATCTGCGTATGAAGCCGAGATACTTTCAATCCAAGCAGTTTTTAAATAATATACTCGATAAATTTTCGCTCGGAAGAGCTTTTACCAATAAGATCATTCGTCCGGTTAAGCGGATAGCAAGAAATATTCTGTTCCCGAACAACCTGTTTGAAGATCTGGGATTTCATTATATGGGTCCGGTCAACGGTCACGATATAGAAACCATGATAGGTATGCTTTCCTACGCAAAGACTGAAAAAACGCCGGTGATTATCCATGTTATAACCAAAAAGGGCAAGGGTTACGCTCCGGCGGAGAACGATCCCAAGAAGTTCCACGGCGTGGGCAAGTTTGACAAGGATACAGGAAACACGGGCGAAGTGAAGAAATCGTATTCGGATCAGTTCGGCGAAACGCTGGTGCGCCTCGCGGCTGAAAATGAAAACGTTGTCGCAATCACGGGCGCCATGCCGAACGGCACGGGCCTTGATGAGTTTGCCGCAAAGTATAAAAAGAGGTTTTTCGATGTAGGAATAGCGGAGCAGCACGGCGTGACGCTTGCCGCGGGAATGGCCATATCCGGGCTTGTGCCGGTGATACCGCTGTATTCGTCCTTTTTGCAAAGAGCCTATGATCAGACTCTGCACGATGTGTGTCTGCAGGAGCTTCATGTTGTGTTCCCGATAGACCGCGCCGGCATAGTGGGCGCTGACGGAGAAACGCATCAGGGCGTATATGATATAGCGTATCTTTCGCATATGCCGAACATGACGATACTTTCGCCGTCGAATTTTGAGGATCTGGACAGTATGCTCGACTATGCGGTGAACGTCTGCACCGAGCCTGTGGCCGTACGCTATCCGAGAGGCGGAGACTGCGCGCCGAAGGCGGAGCCGTTCGTATTCGGCAAAGCGCGCATACGCACATCGGGCAGCGAGCTTACGATAATATGCACAGGAAGAATGACAATCCGCGCTCTTGAAACGGAAAATATACTTAAATCGGAAATGAGCTGCGAGATTGTGGAGCTTCCGACAATTGTGCCTCTTGATACGGCGGCAATTGCGGAGTCGGTGAAAAAGACGGGGCGCGTCATAGTAATAGAGGACGGCACGCAGCCGGGAGGCCTCGGCACCATGGTAGCCGCATTTTTGGAGGAGAGCGGCATAAACGCGCGGTTTAAGTCCTTCGCATTTCCGAAGCAGCCTATAGTTCACGGAAGCATCACCGAGCTTGACAGGCTGTACGGACTTGACGCGCAGACCATTGCCTCATACGTACACAATAATATGCTAACGTAAATAAGCGGCAAAACGGAGACTGATATGGGAAAAATAAGACTTGATGTACTGCTTGCGGAAAAAGGACTTGCGGAAAGCCGTGAGCGCGCAAAGGCGCTTATCATGGCGGGACAGGTATATATCGACAATCAGAAATGCGATAAGCCCGGTCAGCAGGTCGATCCGGAAAAGACCTCTCCCGAAGTGCGCGGCGACACATTAAAGTATGTGAGCCGCGGCGGATTGAAGCTTGAAAAGGCTATGGCGGAGTTTCCCGTATTCCTTGAGGGAAAGACGGCTATGGATATAGGTGCGTCAACGGGCGGCTTTACGGACTGTATGCTGCAAAACGGAGCGAAAAAGGTGTTCGCGGTAGATGTGGGTTACGGACAGTTTGCGTGGAAGCTTAGACAGGATAAGCGCGTGGTGAATATGGAACGTACAAATATACGCTATGTCACGCCTGAGGATATAGGCTGTCCGATAGATTTCGCTTCAATAGACGTGTCATTCATATCACTGACGCTGGTGCTTCCCGTAGCGTATAAGCTTTTGGCGCCGGACGGCGAGGTTGTGGCGCTTATAAAACCGCAGTTTGAGGCAGGGCGCGGACAGGTAGGCAAAAAAGGCGTGGTTCGCGATATAAGCATACATTACAGCGTGATAAAAAAAGTAACGGATTTTGCCCGCGAGATCGGTTTTATACCGGCGGGACTGTCGTATTCTCCCGTGAAGGGACCTGAGGGGAATATAGAGTATCTGATATACTTAAAGAAAACGGGCGGCGAGGATGCGGTTACGGAGGCGCTTATAAAAGAGGTCGCCGACAACTCGCACAAAAGCTTGGATGGCTTGCGTTAAGCAATCCATATCGAACAATGTACTTAATGCAAGCCGGAAAATTGAATAAGATCGGACAATAATATAGAGAACTTATTTAATTTCAGAATTAAAGAAACGGTGATGGAATATGTCAATACGCAATGATATGGTAATATCAGGCAGACGCGCTATGTGCAGATCGTATGCGAAGATAAATCTGACGCTTGATGTTACGGGCAAGCGAGCGGGCGGTTATCACAATGTTGAAATGATAATGCAGACGCTCTCGCTTTATGATCTTGTGATAGTGGACAAGACGAATGACGGAAAAATACAGATCTCCGGCAATTTAAAATTTTTGCCGTGGAACGAAAAGAATATCGCGTATAAGGCAGCGGCTCTGTTTTTCGAGCGCACAGGGATAAAAGGCGGCGCGAAAATACTGCTTCGAAAGAATATACCCGTTGCCGCGGGTCTTGCCGGAGGAAGCGGAAATGCGGCGGCTGTATTAACCGCGCTTGACACGCTTTACAACACGTTCTTGCCTGAAAAGGAGCTTTTGGAGCTTGGTGTAAAGCTGGGTGCGGATGTTCCGTTTTGCATAAACGGCGGAACGCAGCTTTCGGAGGGAATAGGCGAGATACTTACGCCTATCAAGCCTTTTTCGGGGCATATTGTGCTGCTTGTAAAGCCGCCGGTGAATGTATCCACTGCTGAAATATACGAAAAAATCGACTCCGCTCCTATTGCGAAGCGCCCCGACACAAAGGGCATGATAAAAGCGATAGAGTCCGGAGATCTTGCGGCGGTATGCGGCGGACTTTGTAATGTGATGGAGCCGGTAACGGCAAATATCCATCCGTGTATACGCGCTATAAAGGAAAAAATGCTTAAAAAGGGCGCCTTGGGCGCTGTAATGAGCGGCAGCGGACCTACCGTGTTCGGCTTGTTTGACGATTACAAAAAGGCAAAGTCCGCGTCCGACAGCTTTATCGGCAGATACAGCGATGTTTTTCTTGCGAGGACTATGGGGTAACAATTAAAAATTGATGCTATGCGGCTGCATCATATAAAATCTCGCAAGGGGACGCCGGCCCCTACAGAATGTAAAAATTTAACTGTTACACCGTGGTAGGGGCGGATATGATCCGCCCGTTATCCGAATATTCGGCACAATCATGAATTTTTCGGTTAAAACAGGGGGCGGATCTCCGCCTCATTTATTTTTTATTCACCATATGCTCTAAGCATAATATCTTCTATCTCTTTTATAAGCGGCAGCCGTGGATTTGCGGGAGTACACTGATCCTCAAACGCCTTGTTGGCTATATCGGAGAGCTTTTCCATATATTCCTTCCGGCTGATGCCACATTCAGCGAAGCTGCGCGGGATGTTGAGCGAATCCGCCAGTGCGCTTACCGCCCCTATAAGACTCTGAACCCCTTCTTCCGCGTTTGATGCCGGAAGTCCGAGAGCGTGAGCTATCTCGGCGTATTTCACATCCGCAACGAATTTGCCGTATTTGGGAAACGCCGCAAGCTTTGAGGGTGTTGAGGCGTTATAGGCGATGACATGGGGAAGAAGTATGGCGTTGGCGCGCCCGTGGGGAATATGGTACTCTCCGCCGATCTTATGGGCGATGGAGTGATTGAGTCCGAGGAACGCGTTTGTGAACGCCATGCCTGCAATGCAGCTTGCATTGTGCATTTTTTCTCTGGCGGTTTCGTCTTTTGCGCCGCTTTTATAAGCGCGGGGCAGATATTCGAACACAAGCTGTATAGCCTTGATCGCAAGACCGTCCGTATAATCGGAAGCCATGACCGAAACATACGCTTCAATTGCATGAGTAAGCACGTCCATTCCCGTGTCTGCCGTGACAGCGGGCGGCAGACTCATTACAAACTGCGGGTCGATTATGGCAATATCGGGGGTAAGCTCGTAGTCGGCAAGGGGATACTTCATGTTGTTTTTCTTGTCGGAGATGACCGCGAAGCTTGTAACCTCTGAGCCTGTGCCGGAGGTGGTGGGTATCGCCACAAGACGCGCCTTTGCACCCATTTTCGGGAACTTGAACACGCGCTTCCTTATATCGAGGAACCGAAGCGCAAGAGCGGAAAAGTCCGTTTCGGGATGCTCGTAAAACAGCCACATTCCCTTTGCCGCATCCATGGCGGAACCTCCGCCCAGAGCTATTATAACATCCGGCTGAAATTCAGCCATAGCGTCAGCGCCCGCTTTTACGGTTTCAACGGAAGGATCCGGCTCCACTGATGAAAATATCTTTGCATGGACTCTGTCGGTACGTTTTCTTAGGTAGTGCAGAAGCTTGTCCGTATATCCCAGCTTTACCATACCCTCATCGGTAACAATGAACGCTCTTGAAATGTCGGGCATTTTTTCGAGATACTGTATCGAGTTTTTCTCAAAATATATTCTTTCCGGCAGCTTGAACCACTGCATATTTACTCTCCTTTTGGCAACTCGTTTTCTGTTTATAAGGTCGCTTGTGGTGACGTTTCCTCCGACTGAATTATGACCGTAGCTGCCGCAGCCGAGAGTCAGCGACGGCATATTGGTGTTGTAGATGTCGCCTATGGCGCCGTGAGTTGAGGGCGCGTTTACTATAAGGCGGCTTGCTTTCATTTTCGCGGCGAAGCGCTCTGTAACGTCACGATCCTCCGCATGGATTACCGCCGTGTGACCAAGACCGCCCAGCTCAAGCATTTTTTCCGAAAGCTCTATCGCCTCATCCTCCGAGTCCGCTATGATATACGCAAGCACAGGACTTAGTTTTTCGCGTGAAAGCGGGTATTCATCTCCCACGCCATCTATCTTTGCAACAAGGATCTTCGTATCCGCATGGACAGAAAAACCCGCCATATCTGCGATGTGCGCGGCGCTTTTGCCGACAACATCGGGATTTAGGGTATTCTTTTCGGGATCTATCACGTAGTCAGACAGCTTTTTCACGTTGTCCGGCTCCACAAAACAGCAGTTGTACCGTTTCATTGCGCGCTCAAACTCGGCTGAAATCTCTCTGTCCGCTATCACAGCCTGCTCCGAGGCGCATACCATGCCGTTGTCAAAGGACTTTGACAGGACCAGATCGGCGGCGGCACGCTCAATATCTGCGCTTTTGTGGATATAACACGGCACGTTTCCGGGTCCCACGCCTATGGCGGGTTTTCCGGTGGAGTATGCCGCTCTTACCATGCCGGAGCCGCCGGTGGCAAGCACAAGCGCTACGCCGGGATGATTCATAAGCGCGTTTGTCGCTTCAAGCGACGGTGACGAGATCCATTGTATGCAATGCTCCGGCGCGCCGGCAGCCAATGCCGCGTCACGCACTATCCGTGCCGCTTCGGCGGAGCATTTCTGCGCTGACGGATGAAAACCGAAAATTATCGGGTTTCGCGCTTTTATGGAGATTATCGACTTGAAAAGCGTTGTCGAGGTCGGATTCGTTACGGGCGTTACGCCGCATATAACGCCTACGGGCTCGGCTATTACCTCATAATCTTCAAGGTCGTTTTCCTCTATAACACCGACGGTCTTTTCGTTCTTTATTGAATGATAGATATATTCCGTCGCGAACATATTCTTTGTGATCTTGTCCTCATATACGCCTCTGCCGGTTTCCTCCACCGCAAGGCGCGCAAGCTCCATATGCTTGTCAAGACCCGCCAAAGCCATAGCTTTTACTATCTTATCTATCTGCGCCTGATCCATTTTCATAAAAGCGTCCAGCGCCGTTTGAGCGCGGCTGACAAGGACGTCCGTTTCATTTTCTGATGAGTGCATAAGAATTCTCCTTCCGCATATTGATTATCTGTATTTATTATGCGTCCGACAGCGCCGATTATACATATTTGCGCATATGCTTGAGGGCGCTTTTTTCAAGACGTGACACCTGCGCCTGACTTATGCCTATTTCCTCGGCAACCTCCATTTGTGTGCGGCCTCTGTAAAAACGCAGCATCAGGATGTGCTTTTCTCTTTCGTCAAGATGCTTCATAGCCTCGTTTACAGCTATGCTTTCAAGCCATTTTTCGTCGGTGTTTTTGTCATCCTTGACCTGATCCATAACAAAGACAGCTTCGCCGCCGTCGTGATAAACAGGCTCGAACAGCGACACGGGGTCGGCTATGGCGTCAAGCGCAAATACGACGTCCTCTTTGGGGAGATCAAGCGCTTTAGCAATCTCTGACACTGTAGGCTCTTTTGAGTTTTCGTTGGTGAGCCGCTCTTTTACGCTTAAAGCCTTGTAGGCAATGTCCTTCAGCGAACGGCTGACGCGTATGGAATTGTTGTCGCGCAGATAGCGGCGTATTTCACCGATGATCATAGGCACGGCATAAGTCGAGAACTGAACCCCTTGGGAAAGGTCAAAGTTGTCTATCGCCTTTATCAGCCCTATACAGCCCACCTGAAAAAGATCGTCCGGATTTTCACCGCGGTTGTTGAAGCGCCGGATGACGCTTAGCACAAGACGCAGATTGCCGTGAATAAATTTCTCGCGCGCCTGCATATCACCCGCCTTGATCCTGACGAACAGCTCATCCTTTTCGGCTCTGCTCAAAACAGGGAGCTTGGATGTGTTAACGCCGCATATTTCTACTTTGTTTGTCATAGTTGTTTCCTCCGATTACAAGTATTGATAGAGATAACTCTATGTACAAACAAACGAAAATGCTGCGGGCGATCACTCCATTTTCATTATTTCCGTGCGCAGGCGCTTTATTATGCGCTTTTCAAGACGCGATATGTATGATTGGGATATGCCTAAAAGATCGGCGACCTCCTTTTGCGTTTTTTCCTTTTCGTCGGCGAGACCGAAGCGAAGCTCCATTATGCGCCGCTCGCGCTTTGAAAGCCGCTTTAAGGCAATCTGCAAAAGCGATCGGTCCACCTCTTCCTCGATATTTTTGCATATAATGTCATTGTCCGTTCCGAGAACATCCGAGAGCAAAAGCTCGTTTCCATCCCAGTCAACATTTAGAGGTTCGTCTATAGAGATCTCTGTGCGGGTATTGGAATTTTTCCTAAGATACATCAGTATCTCGTTTTCAATACATCGCGAGGCATAAGTAGCAAGCTTGATATTTTTGTACGGATCGAAGGTATTTATAGCTTTTATAAGACCTATTGTGCCGATAGAAATAAGATCCTCCACATATATGCCCGTATTTTCAAATTTCCTCGCTATATACACCACAAGACGGAGATTTCTTTCAATTAGCTTTGACCTTACGGAGCAGTCGCCGTTTTTCAGACGCTCCAAAAGCTCCTCTTCTTCCGATTTTGAAAGCGCGGGCGGCAGAGTGTCGCTTCCGCCTATATACAGTATATCCTCCGGCTCGAAAATAGCTTTTATACCGGTGGCAAAGGCAGCCAATACATTCATATTTACATCCTCCTTACTCAAATATACCTACCGGCATCAAAACGTGATAACCGTCAAAATCCCTCTTGGAGATAGCCATATATACTTCTTTTGCCCCGCCGCCGTCCTTCGGGCAAACAGCCGCTTTTACAGCGTACATACTTCCGCTGCCGTCTATTGTGCGGTACGGTATGATGCGGACGCCGTGTATGTTTTCGGGCGGCTCATTTCCTATAAGCTTTTCGCATACCGCCCTGTCCGCGACGACTACGGCGGTTTTTGACAAAGGCTCGCACAAAGAGCTGCCGGTGTCTGTAAATGCTGTAGTTTCGGCTTTCACGCCGTTATATTCAAGAGTTATATCGAAACACTTTTTTTCCGTGACGCGCTTGAAAATACGCGCAAGCACCGGTATGAGCATATAGCCTGCCGCAGCCGACACTGTCAGAACAGGCAGCGAAAGCCCCGTATCCGTATGCGAATATCCGACAGCGTAAGTCAGCATATTTGCCGTCAGAAATGACGATACTGCCGAAACTATCCCGCACAGAATAAAAGAGACTGTGTAAAATACGGTAATGTCCTTCATAATCGCACCGATGCTCCTTTCTTTGAATGTGAATATCGTAAGCACAACGGAAAACGCCGTTTTTATGATACCGTACTGAAGCGGACGCCAAACCGCGGCGCACACCGCGTAAATTCCGCCCAGCGCCGAAAACAGCGACAGTCTTACCGGCGGTACTTTTTTGTGCATACACAGCGCCGTTGAGCGAAGTACAATAAGATCCGCCGCAAAATTTACCAAAAACACGATGTCGGCATATACTATCATGTCATGACCTCCGGCAATACTTATATTATGTAAAGTATTATACATCACTCAAGGCGAATATGCTGTCAAAACCTCGTGTCGAAAGAGGGGATTATTATTGCAGTTTTCGACAGTAAAAGCTCTTGACACGCAAAAGCGGCTGTTCATGCGGTAAAATCAATTTTAAGCGATGCTTGAAAAGTTAAGAGAATTGCCAAAGTAAATTCCGGATTCCCAGACTAAATTCGGCTTTGAGAGATGAAATTAGAGTAAACATTGGTAAAATACAATTTTTGTATATGTTTACTTTTTGCCTGATATGTGTGTTAAAATCAGTGATAGAATGTGATTTTGATATAAAAATACGTATGCAAAGAAAAGTAGACTTTG
>CAZCZR010000020.1:0-20688 GCA_964503455.1 uncultured Lachnospiraceae bacterium
ATCTGCTGTTCGCTGTCCTGCGGATTGTCATCGGGCCGAACCGGTTCGCCGGACGGCAGCGCGGGATCCGAATATACGGCATTACTGTCTGCGGACGGCTTTTCCGAGCCGGCTTCGTCTGATTGCTGCTGCGTGATTTGCAAAATATCGTCCTGCGGATTTTGCTCCTGCGGCGCAAACCGATCATTTGCGGGTTCGGTATCTTGATACGGAGCCTCGCTCTGTACGGACGGGATCTCCCAAAGAGCGCCGCTGTCCTTGACAGAGGATGCTTCAATCGGTCTGCGTTCATTCTGAGAAGAATTATCGGCAATAAGCGCGTTCCCGCCGCTCTTTGTCACCGATGAAGCAGAGGAGCTGCGCGCCGTATTATGCTGCGAATCGGAATTTTGACTTTCATTCCGCGGCAGATTCGGCGCATCCGGAAGGCTTTCGCTTTTGATCTCCTGCGGTTCGGCGTCTGGCGCGGGAGTGTCATCCTGCCGATTATCGGGCGCGCCGCCGCCCAAGGTAATGCTTTGTATTTCTTTTATGGATTTATCGTTGAGCTTAGCCGCGTTTGAGAGTATATCGCCGCCGTTTTTTTCGGTGTATTCGGCAATAGCCTTGGCTTTTGCTATTGACACGCCGATGTTTTGCGCCATCCGAAAGGTATCCATATTTGAAACTTCTTTTGTGATGTCGATATTATTGTATTGTATATCATCTATGCGGGGTTCCTTGAATCCCGCCACCACCTCCAGAATAACATCGCGGTTGTTATCGTTTATATATCCTATTTCCTCGGAGGCTTTGATAAGCGTTTCCACGGATTCCCCCGCGCTTTTTCCTCTTATATCTATCTTATTCAAAAGCACTTTCGCGTCATCGTTTAATGACTTAACGTCAATCACTCTGTTGTAAACATTGACGGTCATCATAAGACTCGGATTTATATCAACGCTGACATACCCCGCCGGAATAAAGTATGAGCCTATACCGGCGCATACAACGGCAAGGCTTGCCGCCAAAGCGCACACGCGTCCCGTATTCGGGGCGGCATTTACCTTATCCCCGACCGAGTAGCCTTTGTCTTTAACATTAATAAACCCGCCGCCCTTTGTCAAAAGCACGGCGCGCCCGTTTTTTGTTTCCATTACAACGCCTCGCACAGCTCACACCTCCTTTATGTTGAAATATGAGGATATTTCGGGATAATCCTGTGTCAGGATGATCACTGCCGCTATTATGTATTTTCTGTGGCGTTCAAGAGCTTTTCTGTTCAGGGGAACTCCCTCGGACACTTCCTTTACGGGCAGGATATGCCTGTCAATCACTGTACCCAAAAGATTTGAGTCGCCGATAATATAGCGCACGGCGTCAAAGCACAGCCGTTTTGTTTTCCGGCTTTTGGGCGACACGCCGGCAAGCTCAAGGAAGGAAATTCCAAACTCCGCAAGCTCCTGCGTAAGCGCTTCGATCTCCCATTTGATATCATGACTGTCACGCGAGGGAATGTCAAACGGCGTTCCGTCATCGCCCTCAAGCTCCGAAAAGGTCACGGCTGTATTGCGGGAATTGCGGCGCAGCTCGTCTATAAGACGGTTGCGGATGATCACAGCGGCAAACGATAAAAATTTGCCCTTGCTTCGATCATAAGCGCCGATCGCCTCGTTAAACGCTATCATTGCCGTCATAAACTCATCATCGCTGTCGGTGACCGTCCGTTTAAGAGTTTTGCTTGCGCACGACAATATGAAATTGCGGTAATCTCCGATAAGCTCGTTTTTCAGTTTTTCATCCTGCGCGGCAAGCGCCGCCCGCTCTTCTACATTCATATTATTTCTTTCTGAACTACAATATATAATTCGTATCGTATCGCTGAAAAATCGGGGTACATTTAAAATTAAGGTTATTATAACATATAATGTCCGTTTTGTAAATAGTCCGCGCGAAAAACCATGCACCAAAAAAGCGCAGCCGCACCGCGCAGCCGCGCCTGATCAGCCTTTTTAATATTACGCGTTATAATAAAGCGTGACGGCAGCCTGCGCCGATATGCCTTCAAGCCTGCCCTCGAAGCCGAGATGCTCGGTAGTTGTCGCCTTGACGCTTATGCCGGAAACGTCCGCGCCTGTCACAGCGGCGATATTCTCGCGCATTTTTTGTATATGCGGCGCTATTTTCGGCTTCTGCGCGACTATAACTATATCCGCGTTGCCGAGGACATATCCCTCCCGCGAAAGCTTCCCGCACACCTCCGCAAGCAGCTTCATGCTGTCAGCGCCCTTATACGCGGGATCGCTGTCGGGGAACAGATGCCCTATATCGCCCATGGCAGCCGCGCCGAGCATTGCGTCCATAAGAGCATGAACAGCCACATCCGCGTCGGAATGGCCGTCAAGCCCGTATGGGTAGTCAAGCTCCTCGCCGCACAGGATCAGCTTTCTGCCGGGTTTGAGCTTATGCACGTCATAGCCTATGCCTATGCGTATGCTGCCTTTCGTCATTTTTCATTCCTTCTTTTCAAAATAATTTCAGCCGAGGCCATATCATCGGGAGTCGTCAGCTTGATGTTGTCGTAGCTGCCGGGCGTTATTTTTATTCGTATGCCCAAGCGCTCGACCAGAGCGCAGTCGTCCGTGGCGTCCCAGCCATGCTCGTCAGCCGCGTTGTGCGCCGCTGTTATAATATCGCGCCGAAACGCTTGCGGGGTCTGTATCCGATATGTAGCCTCGCGATCGACGGTGCCGGTTATAAAGCCGTTTTCATCGGCGGATTTGAGTGTGTCTTTGACCTTCACGCCCAAAGCCGCCGCGCCGTATTTTTCGGCGTCGGCCGCCGCTGCGCGTATTTCGCCGTCCGTTATAAGCGCCCGCGCGGCATCGTGTATCATTATTATATCGCCGGAGGTAAAGGCTATGCCGTTTTTCACGCTTTCGCGTCTGGTGGCGCCTCCTTCGGTGACGGCTTTCATTTTTGTGATCCCCGCGTCCGACGCAAGCCGCGCCATTTTTCTATGCTCTCCCGCGCCGGAAACTATCACTATCTCATCAATGACCTCGCAGCCTTCAAATGCTCTTAAGGTATGCAAAAGTATCGCCTCGCCGCAAAGGGGCATAAACACTTTATTTTCACCCGCGCCCATACGCGCGCCTTTTCCGCCCGCCGCTATCACGGCCGATATTTTACTCATTGACCGCCGCCTCGATTATATCTTCCATTATCTCGTCGATGTCCTCCTTGTCGCCAAGACCGGACATTACCAGCTCGCTGACAATTATCCGGCGCGTACCGTTTAAAAGCTTTCTTTCTCCGGTGGAAAGTCCCCGCCTTGCGTCGCGGAACATAAGCTCCTTTAATACTCTGACCGTATCGTATACGTTGTCCGACTTGATGCGCTGAATATTGACGCGCTGGCGCTTGTTCCAGTTGATGTCGTCGCCGGGATCGAAGTTTTTGAAAAAGTCAAGCAGCTTTGCCGCCTCATCCTTGCTCATAACCTCACGAAGTCCCGCCTTTTCGCAGCTGTCCACCGGAAGCGACAGCCTCATGCGCCCCATGCCGGAATCTATTTCCATGATGTAATATTTTTTCTTTACCCCCATAATGGTGCGTTCCTCTATTGCCTCAATAACGCCTGCGCCGTGAAGAGGATACACCACCTTTTCACCTATGCTGTACATGATACCATCCGCTTTCCGATAATTTTCCTTACCTGTAAAAATGTATATTTCTTATTTCATTATATCACAAACATAGCGTGAAATCAAGGGTTTTTCGGAATATTCGACGGCGCGGGAGCGATTATTCGCTTAGCCTGCGGTCAATCGCGCTCATAAGTATACAGATAAAGCGTCCTTGCCGAATCGTCGTAAGCGCAGCGCATAAGGTAGGGCGACAGATCGAGGTAGCGAAGCATCCAGTAGTCGGGGTCGTCCTCGGCGGCGGGCGCGCACAGAGCCTCCGCCTCAACAAGCAGCTTGCCGTCCACCGCTTCGGTTTCGATATACTTGCCGTTTATATAAGCGCTTATGTCCGACTTCACAGTGTTACCCGCGACACTGCCTATATCGGAGGCGCCGGTATTTACCTCCTCCGGCGAAACGCCCTTTATCGGGGCCGCCTCGCCCGTATAATACGCGAACAGCGAACGCAGATCATTGTCGTAAGCGATCTTGAAGCCGTGGAACATCAGGTCCTCAACGGGGATCATCATCCTGCCGTCAACCGCGTATGCCGCTATCGGCTCGCCGTTTATCATCACGCGGATGTCGGTGTTGTAATAGGGTTGGGCGGGTTCGCCCGTGTCGGCGGGGATCGTGTGAGGCTGCATGGGCGGCTCGTCATCGGAGAGGTATACCACAAGATCGTCCGAGAAGGCTGTGTACACATAATATAAGCTGCCCTTTTTTTCGGCAAGACTTCCGAGATATGCGGCGGAGTCAAAAAGTGTGTTCCCCTCCATGTCGATATACGCCGTTCCGGAATTATTTTTTGATGAGTTGTAAAGACCCAGCTTGGCGGTGCCGTTTTCAAAATCACACATATACGTCATAAAGGAGCCGGACGGACTGCGGTAGCTTGTAAGGTCTATTACCGGTTCGCGGTTTTTGTCGATGTAGCCGCAAAAGCCGCTGTATTCCACGCCGATAAGCCCCTGCGAATACCCCGATGTGACGGTTCCGTATATAAAGTCGGCTTTGGAGGTTATTTTATCGGAGACAGCATACATCGGACGGTCGTTTTTCTGACTGTTCGCGATCACATACATACCCTCCGATTCCTCGCCTATCACCGAAAGGCACGGCTGAAGCAGGATATTTCCGTCAGCGTCGGCCAGACCGTAATCGCGGGAGTGCGCGACAGGCTTTGAGATTATGTAGTTGCCGTGTCCGTCCGTGTCGCCGTTGGCGCTATAGCCTTTGGCGGAGATTTTTTCATAAAAGGCGTTAAAGCGTTCGCGTTCCGCCGCTTCTTCCTCGGACATGGGACTTACCCGCGTTGCGTAACGGCTTCCGCCGTCGCGCTGATACACGGCGCTGAAATAACCGTCCTCGTACACGTTGTCAAGGTTAGATGTGTAGTATACCGACAGGATCTCCTTATCGGGGAGCGCGGCTTTTACATCCTCCTCGGAAATATAGTAAACCTCGCCGTTTCCGAGATACGCATAATAACCGCCGTCTCGGCTTACGGTTATGGCGGGAGTGCCGGAGGAAAACGGCGAATCCTCATACGCGTACCCCGACGGAAGCTCCAGGAAGCATCTTGCGGAAGGATCGTAGAAAAACATAGTCTGCCCGTCGTCTATTACCATATAGTTGTTTTCGCTCGTGACCTCGGACCATGCCGAGTAGTCGCCTATCTGAGCGCCGGCGTCGTTAAACAGGCACAGCCTGTCCCCGATGACCTGCGAATATCCGAAGCAGGTGCGCGTTGCAAGCGGTATGACCCGCCCGGGGCGAGTGTCCGCCGCCTGCGCCGATGCGCCGATAACGGTGACCGCCGCGATAAGCAGCGCGGCAAATTTGTGTTTTTTAAGTATCATGGTGTAAATCCTCCTTGCGTTTTATATGCAAACCGCTATTGGGCGGTTATATTTTTGCTTGTAAACAGTGCGCTGATTAGTTGTTTTTTCATGTTATACCTCATACTTCTTAACTCCTGACTGTAATTCATACAAACGCATCATGGTTGCGACACTTTGTTCGCGGGTATAGCTGCCCTGCGGGTCAAATGCGAAGCCGCCGCCGTCGGGTACGCCAAGCATGATCCCCATACGCGACACGTCCTCAACCGATCCGGCGGCCCAGTAGGATATGCTCCCGCTGTCGGTAAATGCTTCAGGCTCGCCGTCGGGTTTAATGCCCGCGTATTGCGCGGCGCGCGACAGTATCGCGGCTGCCTCTTGGCGTGATATGGAGGCGTCGGGGCGGAAGGTGCCGTCGGGGTAACCCATGATTATGCCCGCCTGCGAAAGCGCTCTTGCAAAAAGAGTGCTGTCATCCGAAAATCCGCTGTCCCCCGTATATGCCGGCGCCATGTCCATTGCCGTGAGAACGTTCATCGCAAGCGAGGCGAAATCTCCGCGCGTTATCGGCGCGTCCGGATCCTCCGCCCAGAAATAGCTGCCTATAACATTTTCAAGCAGCGCCTCCGCCATATATCCCCTGCTCCAGTCGGAGCAGCCGCTTTCGCAAAGCGACACGATAGACCTGAGCTTTTCATTAAAGTCCGCGCCCGTGAAATTCAGCGGCGTGTAAGTCTTGCGTCGGGCGCGCCAGACGCCGCCGTCAAGAATGAGCTTCACACCGTCGCGCTCAAGCGTAAGCTCCGCCGTGCCGCCCTCGGCATCGGAGCTATCCAAACGAAGCTCCAGGCGGGATATGTATTTTCCGAGCGCGTCCGAAACGCTGTCGGGCAAAACGGTGTTTTCAGCGCCGTCAAGCATTATTTCTGCCGGCGTGTAACCTGCAAGAGATACGACCGCCCTGTCTGGGATCGCGGTCCGCGCCGACTTCGACCAGCTGACGCCGCCGTCCGATGATTCGTATATGCCGTGCTGCACTGTTTTGATGTAGTGCTTTTCGCCGTCAAAGCCGCCCTCCGTCGGAGGCGACGGGAACTTGTATGTGCCGATGATATTGTAATTTTTGTCAAGAGCGTATATAACCTCCGTAAAATCCCAAATATTATAGCACCAGTAGGGCCTTGCGTCCCATGCGCAGGGTCTTGCGATATAGCCTGATTCGGGATCGCCTATAAGCTCATAGTTTGACAAATTGCCGCCGAGAGCTTTCAGAGTGCTTTCGCCCGGCGAGTCAAGCTCCGAAAGCAGCGGATAGTCGTTGCCCGGTACGGTCTCGAAAGGCTCCGCCTCCGTGGGATGAAAATTATCCGTGTCCGCTATGCGGAAGGTGTTCATCACGCCGCCGTAGGTATTGACGGGGAGATTCACGCTTATATACACGTCCGTAGTCTTTCCCGCGGGAAGAAGCTCGCTTGCCATAATGTCCTCAACGCCTGTTTCGTTCATGCCCTTGCAGTAGGTCTTTTTATCGGTCATCTCAAACACGTCAAAGGGCTCGGTGTCGGAATAAACGAGTATATTTGACGGTGTTGTCGGCGCGTATTCAAGCCGGCGGTCGCGCGTTCCGTTGTTGGTGACGGTGAAATGATACGTGGTCCACACGCCGTAGTTGCCTATGCTGCACGCATAGCCCTGATTGTCTTTCTCCGGCGAAAGAAGGTAGTTGGGCGAATACTGCGTCTGCGAAACGCCCGACTGCGGCACGTATTCACGGGTGTCGCTGTGGAAGGGATCGAATATCCACACGTTGTCGCGCTCGCTTTCCGGCACGTCCGCGCCGTAGAAGGACAGCTTGGAATCGTCCTTGTACTTATAGGTAAGCACATCGTTTTCGGCGGTGATCGTCTTTGACCATATATCGTCCTGCGGATTCAGATGCGTCGCCCATGTGGTGACGGTGTTTCCGTCGGGGACGTACTGATTGCGGACCGTTACGGGAAGCGCCGTACCGGCGGCTGTGGAATCATCTATGGTATATTCAAGCTCCGCCGTCACAAGAGGAAGGGTATCGGCGATGCCTTTTTGCGTGCGGTCGCGGCGGTATTCGCCGAAGGCAGGCTCGGAATTGAAGCCGCTCCTGTCACCGGGCGTGCCGTTCGATTTGAGCATACACACGTTCATATCAACGCTGCCCGAAAGCACATCGATAAGCGCCTGCATATGCACAGGCTTTCTGTAAGCGACGGCGCGGTAATTTTTGATATACTCCGAAAGCCATACCGTTTCCCCTGCTTTTAAAGCGAAGCTGCCGGAGCCGGTGTCATCGGCGTTTTCGTTTTTGTATACATAATTGCCGTCTATGTGATAAATATCGCCGCGCATATCGGCGCACGCCTGAAGGTTCTCCCACTCATGCTCGTCGCGCACGAATACGGAGCCGCTTTTGTAAAAATAAGGATAAGGCGTGTCAAAGCCGGTGCGCTCTATCACGAGAGCAGAATCCTCCCGCGCAGTGATGCGCACGTCAAGCTCCGTGTCAAAGCCGCCCTCGCCGCTGCCGAAGTTGACAAAATTGAAATGAGATATGTAAAGATAGTACCTGTCGGGGCCGAGAGCCTCGTTGTTCATGATATACGCGGGACTGTCGCCGTCCGCCATAGCGTCCGCAAACACTGACTCCGCATTGTTGCAGTAGATGTATTTTCCCCCGCCGGCAGGCTTGAACACAAGCTCGCACGCTTCAGGCTCCGCCGCCAGCGACACCGCCGCCGAGGTTATAAAATACGCGGACAACGCCGCGGCGCAGACGGCAAGGACAGCAAACCGAACAGAAAGCTTTTTCATAGTGAACTCCTTTTTTGTGATAAATATTACAAATATATTAAACCATATTTTCGCCCCGATGTCAAGGCTTTGGCACGAAACGTACGATTTTTGTCACAAACGGAACGGGAGCCGCCCTTTTAAGACCGCTCCCGCTGTAAAGCTGTTTGTATTTTTTTGTTATCAATAATGACTGAACACCGTCTCGGCAGCGCCGTTGTCGTCCGACACGCACATTGCCGCAAGACATCCGTCGGTGATGATGACCGGATCGGAAAGCTTTGCCATCTCGGCGGGCTTGTAGCCCTCGAAATCGCCTTTTCTCGCCTCAACTCTTGCCCTAAGCTTTTCGGCTATATCCTTTGCCTTTTCGGGCGTGTCCGTTTCAAACGCCGCAAATTCCTCTGCCGTGGAGCCGCTGCCGGTATATACCGTCCCGCCGAGAACCTCGCCCTCCGACAAACCGAAGGCCTTTGCTATGACATTCTCGTTCATCGGCGCCATATTGTCGGCAAACGGCACTCCGTCCAGCATTTCCCACGCAAGCGAATCCATATTAATGCTTCCGCCGCCGGAGTAGATATTCACGGCTGCGGATTTTTTCGCCTCGCCGGTCTTTACGGCATGAACTCTCAGATAGTCCTCCCATCTCGCGTGATCAGCCGAGCCAATGTGTATGCCGTCATGGGCGGCGCCGTCGCGCAGATAGCCGTCCTCCTCCGCAAGGTAGCCGTTTACGTTGAGATAATAGCATTTCTTCTCCTCGGCAAGCTGTACAAGCCGCTCGTTATAAGCGTCTATTTTTGCCTTGGTGATATTGGTGCGGCTTTCAACATCGTGCGCTATAGGCAGCACCGACTGGATATAGATCACGGCGCTTGGGTTATGCTCCTTGATGATGTCGATCACCCTTGCGTAGCCCGCAATGTAATCGTCAACGGGCCGGAAGCTTACCTCGTTGATACCTATCATGATATAATATTTTGATATTCCCTCAAGATCAAGCAGCGACTGCATAACGGGGCGCTGCGTCTTTTTGAGAATATCCGTATGAACGTTTTCCGTGTTTATCGAGGCGCGGCATATAAATTCGGCGGGAAGGCTTGTAGTATAGCTAAAGCCCGCTATAAGCGAATCGCCAAGGAACGCCGCGTCGGCAAAGTAATCGTCCGTCACCTTTTCCGTCATGGGCAGGAATCCGTAAGGCGGAGCCTGCGACCAGTCGGAATTTAGGGCGAAATCGCCCGCCTTTTCAAGATTGGTGTCGTTTGAGAACGTGTCCGAATTGTAAAGCGCCAGCACGTCCGAGATGCCGTTTTCCCCGAAATATCTGATAATATCGTCGTTGTAATAACGCATATCTATCAGGTGTATCTCATCAAAGTGATTTGCCAGAAACGGAGCCAGACTGTGTGCGTATGAATCCTTTAAAACGGCGAGCTTCCGTCCGCTGCCGCAGCCGGAGTGTATCACCGTAAGAGCGTGGTTGCCGTCAAGATAGACCGCGTACTTGTCTTTTTGTTCAAGCCTTTCGGTTGAGTAAAGACCGTCCATTTCCCTGTTTTCAAGCGGGAACGACACCGACTGTGAAGAACCGTCTTTCAGGGTGAATTTTTCCACTATATCCTTTTTGGAGAAATGGGTGCTTGCCTTTGACCATGTGGTGCCGCGAAATTTTTTGCTCAGCACCTCGCGGTCGAAGGCATCCTCATCATAAGGCTTATAGCCGAGGTACGCGCCCAAGGCGCGGTATGTGTAATAGCTTCCCAGAGCCGTCTGATGATGGTCGCCGCGGTAGTAGATGTACTCGTTATTATGCGCCGTCAGCATATCGGTAACGTCGCAAAAGGGTATCCCCGCCTCGTCCGCCTTGGAGCGCGCATAGCGTATACATTCGGCGGTGCGGTTGTCGTAGCTGTTGCGCGGCAGCTTGTCTTTCAGTATCTCAAACGCGGTCGGAACGACTGCGAGGGTGACGTTAAGCTCATCCCTGTCGTTTATGTTTTTAATCGCGGTAATGTTCTTGTCAAGATTTTCGGCGTTATATTTGTCGGGGCGCAGTATAAGATAGCCGTCGCGCGCAAAATGCACGCCGTTTGAGCCTTTCTTGCCCAAAAGCTTCTCCGCGTCCGCCTTTATGCTGACAACGCCGTCCCTCCATAAAAACTGATCGGCTGCATACGCTTCGAAATCGTCCATAAATTCGCCGCTGCCGACGGATTCAAGCGTCGCCTTCGGGAACTGCTTCAGCTCGCGGTTTTCCTTTTCCGAAATATCACGGGGCGGATGGAAAGCGTTCAGCGCCGCGCATACGGCTGCCGCGGCAGCGCATATAAGCAGGGCGGCTCTTTTCTTTGACATATTTTTAAAATCAAGCTTCATCGGTCTGCCTCCTAAAATCTGAAATACAGAAACGGATTAAACGTTCCGTCCACCAGATACGCGGTGCATAAGACAAATCCCGCCGCTGCCGCTATATATTTCACGCACTGAAGCTTTTTTGGCGTAAACCTGTAAAAAAGCATTTTCGGCACACCTGTCGCGACAAACGCCGCAAGCAGGAGAGTAACGGCATATGAGGAAAGATTGTATAAAAAATCCTCCTCGCCGAAGCCGCCGTACCCGAAATTAAACATGGCCCTGATATAGCTTATAACGCCGCCGAGATCCTCCACCGCGAACAGCGCCCAGCCGATTACCACAAAGAACATGGTGTACACGACCGACGCCCACCCGATTCTATCGAGAAGCTTTTTTAAAAACAGCTTTTCAAGGATAAGCAGCAGCGCGTAGTAAAGTCCCCACATTACAAAATTCCAGCTTGCGCCGTGCCATAGGCCGGTGAGCATCCATACTATCAGGATATTTATGTATGTTCTGACCTTCCCCTTGCGGTTCCCGCCCAGAGGTATGTAAACGTATTCCTTGAACCAGCTGCTCAGACTCATATGCCATCTGTGCCAAAATTCTGTTATGCTTTTGGATATGTACGGGTAGTTGAAGTTTTCCAAAAACTCAAAGCCGAACATCTTTCCCAGACCGATCGCCATATCGGAATAGCCGGAGAAATCGAAGTATATCTGAAGCGTAAATGCAATCACGCCAAGCCATGCCATAGCCGCGGAAAGTCCTGTCAGATCGTAGCCCGACACCATATCCCATAGCTTGCCGACATTGTTTGCGATAATGACCTTTTTGCAAAGACCCGCCGCGAAGCGGCATACTCCATCGGCGAACATCCTGCCGGATTCGCGCCTTTCCCGAAGCTGCAGCGCGACATCGTTGTAGCGGACGATAGGACCCGCGATAAGCTGCGGAAACAGCGACAGATAAAGTCCGAAGTCTATAAAGCTTTTTTGGACTTCCGTCTTTTCGCGATATACGTCTATGGTATAGGAAAGCGCCTGGAAGGTGTAAAACGATATGCCTATAGGCAGCGCGATGTCAAGCACGGGCGACCCTTGCGGGAACAGCGCCCCCGCCCATGAAAGCACGAAATTTGTGTACTTGAAAAACACCAGTATGCCTATATTCACAATGACATTTGCGGCAAGAGAAAGCTTTTTGTGAGAGCATTTGCCTATGACCAAACCCGATGCGTAGTTGAACGCCGCCGAAAATATCATCAGCAGCACATACCTTGGCTCGCCCCACGCGTAAAACAGCAGACTTGCCGCGAACAGGACAATATTGCGCCCTTTGCGCGGCAGCACGTAGTACAGTATCAGTACGGGAACGAGGAAATAAAACAGAAATACAACGCTTGAAAAGACCATTCTTTAATTTACCCCCGATTTTCATTTGTTTGCGTATTTGATTGACATTTTCTTAATTTTATCATACCGAAAAAGCATTGTCAACATTATTTGCGGCAGAATATAGGTTTTTTTGAAAAATTTTGCCGAAGGTGCGCGGGGTGTAGGGGAAGGTTTTGGAAAAAGAAAAATTTTTTTAAAACAATAATTTTAAAACTATTGACAAATAAAGAAAAATATGATACGATTAATTATAACATTATAATTATAACATTAATTGTTTTATTTTACACTGAAAATATGTCTAATTGAGAGAGCAACGAAAACGGATGTGTGATTAAACATCATATGAAAGGAGGAACAGATATGATGAAAAAATTTTTTGCCGGCATTATTGCGACTGTATCGCTTGCTGTGTGCATGGCGGCGTACACGTCAGCGGCTGAAACGGAGGAAAATCAGGATTATATTGAGCTTGCGGCAGAGGTCGTTGAAGCGCACGTCAGGGACAGGGATAACGGCTGCGGCTACGCTGATAATGACGGAGCAACACAGCTTGTCAACGATTACCTTAGAGCAAAAGGAGAACATGAAAAACAATATACCGCCGAATGCCGTGACAGCTATACGGATTACACATTTAATTACCACGTCAGGGGTTATGAGATTATCGGAGATAAGGTTCATATGAAGATAGGCGTTGAGGTTTCGCGCCGATTTATCGATGGAGATGATACATCCGGATACGGAAGGATCTTCGATGTGATGCTTGATACCGCCAGCGGCAAGATAGTGGATATTTACGAAGCTTTTAATGGATATGACGAAACAGTCAGAGGCATTGACATTGATATAACCGACGAGGCAGATCGGCTGACACAGAAGGATCTGGATGAAGCGGACGGGCGCATAGCTGCGGGCATTGCGGAATCGGAACGCGCGGCAAGACAGTCCGAAGCGCAAAGCGCAGCAAGGGCGAAAGAGATCATGACAGAAGAAACGGCAAGAGCACCGCACACTGATACAAATGCAACAAGCGGATATTCATATATTGACCATGCTAAGACAGCAACTTATGCAGCGACAAACTACTATAAGACAACGCCGTCTAGCGGCGGATTTGGTGTGCCGTATTATGATTTCTCGAACATAACAAATGCATATGATTGCACAAATTTTGTATCTCACGCATTGTTATATGGTGAGGCGAGAATATATGATACTGGAGGAACAGGTATATCAGGGACAGGATGGTATTATAGAAATTTATCAAACAGAAGTTCATCGTGGTCAGGTGTTAATGAGTTGTATAATTTCGTGGTAAACAATACGACAAAAGGACCCGGTGGCTATTCTTTGTACTATCCCGATGATAAAACATGGACTTCCGGAGATATAATGCAGTTTCACAATGGTTCTATATGGAGACATTCGACAGTCATAACAGGAAAAAGTGGTAGCATTCCATTAGTAACGGGACGGACATCCCCGGGAGTTTATAATAACAATGAACCGGCAACGGATATTTATAGTGGCTACAGTAAAAGAATTCTTCATTTGTATAACTATGGTGCATAATTTTTAAAAATATTTTTTTAAGGTAAGTATATTTTCAGCGGTTTGATATATAATACAAACAAAATATAGACAATTAATGTAACGGAGGGTGCCGGTTTCGGCACCCTTTTTGCTGCCCCGTAAACGAATTAATTCAATAACCGCTTTACTTTTTCGCAAAAACGTGGTATAATGACAGTATAAATAAGGAAGGAACGGATGCAAATGTATTTTATCATACATTTGTCCGGACGGTGTTGATTATGCTCAAAAATGATGACATTCATCTGCGCGACCCGTTTGTGCTGGCGCATAACGGGAAATACTATTTATACGGCTCCCGCGGAAGCGAGGCGTGGAGCGACAGCGCCGAGGGACTGGATGTATATGTGTCGGAGGATCTGGAAAACTGGTCGGAGCCGGTGACGGTGTTCAAGCGCACGCCGGATTTTTGGGCAACGATGCATTACTGGGCGCCGGAGGTGTATTTTTACAAGGACGCGTTTTATATGTTCGCCTCCTTCAAGGCGAAGGACGTATGCAGGGGTACGATGGTGCTTCGCTCGGAGGCGCCCGACGGGAAATTTACGCCGTGGTCCGACGGCTGCGTGACGCCAAAGGACTGGGAGTGCCTTGACGGAACGCTTGTTATCGAGGACGGCGAGCCGTATATGGTATTTTCCCATGAATGGGTGCAGGTGCGCGACGGAGAGTTCTGGGCGGTGAAGCTGTCGGAGGACTTAAAGCGCGCCGATGGCGAACCGTTTATGCTTTTCAAGGCCTCGGAAGCGCCGTGGGCGGTGCCGGGAGGCGAGGACGGCGATGTATACGTAACCGACGGACCGTTTCTCTACCGGACACGGAGCGGAAAGCTGCTTATGCTATGGTCCGGAACGGGCAGGGACGGCTACACCGAAGCCATAGCCGTATCGGACAGCGGCAGACTCGGCGGGAAGTGGACACAGCGGGAGGAGCTGCTCTTTAAAACGGACGGCGGTCACGGAATGATATTCAAGACATTTTCGGGCGAGCTGATGCTTGCGCTCCACGCGCCGAACGAAAGCCCCTTGGAGCGCCCCGTCTTTTTCCCTCTGAAAGAGGAAAACGATATGCTAAAAGCGGTACATAACAAATAAAACAAGGAGAACGGACATGGATAAAAATCTGGAAAATTTCAAAAATATATTTGAGCGCGAATATACATGGAAAGCGGGATTTATGCGCAATGTGGCGAGGTATCCGTCGAGGACGGCGATGATATTTCCCGAAACAAAAGAGGAGTGGACATACTCGGAGCTTAACAGCGAGGTGAACCGTCTTGCAAACGCCTTCCGCAAGGACGGCGTCGGAAAAGGATCGGTCGTCATGTATCAGCTTCTGAACTGTCCGGTGTTCGCGTTCGCTTACGTTGCGACGCATAAGATAGGGGGCGTGAACTGTCCGGTCAACTACCGTCTTTCGGCGGGCGAGATCGCTCTTACAATAGACGATTCAAAGCCGGACGTGTTTATCTATGACGCGGAGCAAAGCGATGTTGTAATGCAGGCGCTGGAGCTTGCAAAAAGCAAGCCTAAGCGCATTATAATGACGGATATACTGAAAAAAGCCTCCCCCTGCAAAGGAGCCGTATCCTACGAGGAATATACGAAGGACTTCCCCGATACGGAGCCGGAGATCGATTTCGAGCCGAGCATCTATGACGAAACGACGCGTCTGTACACATCAGGCACCACGGGCAGGCAAAAGGGCGTGATGATTACAAGCATCAACGAGGTGCTTTCGGCGCATGACGTTATGATACACTTCCCGATGAACCATACCGACCGCACCATGAACACGACACCGTGGTTCCATCGCGGCGGTCTGCACTGCGCGGGACCCGCGCCTACGTTTTATGCCGGAGGCACGGTAGTCATACTCAGGAAATTCAACGCCAAGGTAAGCCTTTTCCTCATAGAGAAGTACCGCCTTACATTTGTTGTCGGCGTACCCACCGTGCTTGAGGAGCTGACCTTTACGCAGGAAAAGGACGGCAGGGACCTAAGCTCCCTGAAGGGTATCGTCACCATGGGAAGCGCCCTGGAAAGAGCTGCCTGCATTAAATATCAGCGTGTGCTTACGCCGAATATTTTCAACGGCTACGGCACCACGGAAACGTTTTGGAACACCTTCCTGCGCCCGTTCGATCTGCCGGATATGGCGGGAACCGCCGGAGGCTCCTGCGTGGATGATGAGGTGCGTATCGTAAAGGTATACGACGACAGGCGCGCGGAGCCGGACGATCTCGCCAAAATGAACAATTTTGAGGTGGGCGAGGTAATCATAAGATCGCCGGCAAAGTCGGCGTACTGCTACTACAACAATCCGGAGGAAACGGAGGACAGGTTCTATAAGGGCTTTATGTATACCAAGGACCTCGGCACATGGGACGAAAACAGATATGTCAGCATAGCGGGAAGAAAGGATGACATGATAATCTCATCGGGCGAGAATATATACCCGACGCAGGTGGAGGAGATTCTGAACTCCTGCCCGAAGGTGAAGGAGTGTATAGTGACCGCCGTTCCCGACGCAAACAGGGGCGAGCTTGTGACGGCATACGTCATAAAGGCGGATCAGTCGCTCACTTACGAGGAGCTCGATAAATTCTGCAAGGACAGTCCTATGATAGCCAACTATAAGCGCCCGCGCTACTACCGTTTTGTCGCGGGAATACCCATAAACGCCACGGGCAAAAAGCAGCACTACCTTGCGAAGCAGCAGGCGAGGGACGATCTGATGAACGGTCTTTTGCACCGTGTCTGATAAAAGGCCAAACGCGGCTTTAAAAAAGGAGGGTTTTTATGAATATAAAACGAATACTTGCGGCGGCTGTAATGAGCGCGGCAATGATTATGACGGCGTCCTGCTCAATCGAGGATATAGGCGCCGAAACGGAAGGGACGCATACATCCGGCAAGGAGATGACTGTGCATTTTATTGACGTAGGTCAGGCGGACAGCATATGCGTGCAGCTGCCGAACGGCAAGACCATGCTTATCGACGCGGGCAACAACGATGACTCGGATTTTGTGTGCGGCTATCTTGAGGATATCGGCGTTTCAAGGGTGGATTATCTTATAGGCACACACCCTCACGAGGATCACATCGGCGGACTTGACGCCGTTATAGATAATTTTGATATAGGCGACATATATATGCCTAAAAAGCAGCATACCACAGCAACATTCCGTGACGTGCTGACGGCTGTTAAGAACAAGGGACTGAAGGTCAAAACGGCACAGGAGGGAGTTACGGTCTTTGATGAGGACGGAGTGTCCGCCGTAATGACCGCGCCCTGCGGCAGCGGGTACGAATCCTTAAACAACTGGTCGGCAGTGATAAAGCTTACATACAATGACGTTTCCTTCCTGTTCACGGGAGATGCGGAGGAGCTTTCGGAATCCGAAATGACGGCGGATGTAAGCGCGGATGTCCTTAAGGTGGGGCATCACGGTTCAAGCACATCCACCTCGAAGGATTTTTTGCGCCGCGTTTCGCCGAAGTACGCGGTCATATCCGCGGGCAAGGACAATTCCTACGGCCATCCGCACAAAGAAACGCTTAAAAAGCTTGCCGCCGCCGGTGTTACGGTGTACCGCACGGATCAGGACGGTACAGTTATCATGACTACGGACGGGGAGAATATTGATATTAAAACAGAGAGGTGATCGGATTGAAACTGACGGTAGACAGGCTTGAGGGCGGATTTGCGGTATGCGAAAACGAGAACGGCGATATGGTGAACGTGCCTTTGGCGGCGCTCCCCGATGTGCGCGAGGGCGATGTTCTCAAGGTGGAAAAAGACCCCGAAGCAAGGGCGGCGCTTGAAAAGGAGATACGCGGACTTATGGACAGCGTATGGGAATGAGGAATACCATCCGGCGGATATTTGAAAAATTATACAAAAATTTTTTGGAAATGTTCACTATTATTTTAACTATTTTGTATTGAAAACAATGTCGTTTCATGTTATACTGATAATGTATTAACCTTGGGCATTACGGACGAAAAAGGAGAAGATATAATGACTACTATCAGCGGCGAAGAAAGTATGCCTATTGTCGGCAAGCTCAGCATTATCAGCATGAAGGGCTGCGAGGAGTTTACAAAGGGTATCGATCATTACCTCAAGCGCTTCAGAACGTATGAGAATTACGAAACCTACGTAACCAACGTGCATTGTCCGCGCTTCGGCACAGGAGAGGCAAAATGCGTGGTGGACGAGTCGGTAAGAGGTCATGACGTGTATATCATATGCGATATGTTCAATTACGGCGTAAGCTACAAGATGTACGGCATTGAACACCGCATGAGTCCGGACGATCATTATCAGGACTTAAAGCGCATTATCTCGGCAATGCAGGGCAAGCCCAGACGCATCACAGTGGTTATGCCTATGCTTTACGAGGGCAGACAGCACAGAATATCGGGCAGGGAATCGCTCGACTGCGCGCTTATGCTTCAGGAGCTTGTCAATATGGGCGTTGCAAACATTATCACCTTCGACGCTCACGACCCGCGTGTCCAGAACGCTATCCCCTTAAGCGGCTTTGACAATGTGCAGCCGACATATCAGATGATAAAGGCGCTTATAAGAAATGTGCCGGATATTATCCTTGACAAGGAGCATACCATAGTCATATCCCCCGATGAAGGCGGAATGTCGAGATGTATGTACTATTCTTCGGTGCTGAAGCTCGATCTGGGTATGTTTTACAAAAGAAGAAATTATTCAGTTGTTATAAACGGCAAGAACCCGATAGAGGCCCATGAGTATCTCGGAAGGGACGTCAAGGGCAAGGATGTTATCGTTGTTGACGATATGATAGCGTCCGGCGAGTCGGTCATAGACGTTTGCACTCAGCTTCACGCTCAGGGCGCGAAAAGGATATTCGTGTTTGCGTCATTCGGATTGTTCACGGCGGGACTTGAGATATTTGAAAAGGCGAAAAAAGAAGGCGTTATCGACAAGGTGTTCACCACCAACCTCATCTATGGCAGAGAGGGACTTGAAAACGCCGACTGGTACTGCAGAGTCGATATGACGAAGTACATTTCGCTGCTTATCGAAACGCTTAACCACGATGATACAATCTCCAAGCTGCTCGATCCCGTTACGAAGATAACCAATATCGTAAAGCGCCACCGCGCGGAGCAGAAACAGGCGGACACTATATGCAGATTCTGATTAAAAAGAATCGCCGAAGATAAAACACGCTCTGCCGGCAGGCGGAGTACATAACCGCTGCGGATTAAAGGACCCGCGGCGGTTTTTTGGTATAAAAAATACCGGCGATGCGATGACCGCCGGTATCGGTAAGCTTACTTGCTTTTAAAGCCTCTGTAGATTATATCCTCCCTGCCGGGACCGTTGGAGATGATAGTGATCGGATAGCCGATCTCCTTTTCTATAAATTCGATATAGTTACGGCAGTTTTCGGGAAGGTCCCCGTATTTCTTTATGCCGCGTATATCCTGTTTCCAGCCGGGAAGCACTTCAAGGACAGGCTTGGCTATGTCAAGCTTGTTTGTCGTCGGGAAGTTCTTCGTCACAACGCCGTTTACGTCATAGCCTACGCATACGGGTATCTCGTCAAGATAGCCGAGAACGTCAAGCACCGTGAACGCGACGTCTGTCGTACCCTGCACCATGCAGCCGTAGCGCGATGCAACGCAGTCGAACCAGCCCATTCTTCTGGGTCTGCCGGTTGTCGCTCCGTATTCTCCGCCGTCGCCGCCTCTGCGTCTTAACTCATCGGCTTCCTCGCCGAAGATCTCGCTTACGAAAGCTCCCGCGCCCACAGCTGACGAATACGCCTTGACGACCGTGATGATCTGCTTTATCTCATACGGAGGTATGCACGCGCCCACAGCGCCGTAGCCGGCAACAGTCGGCGATGAGGTGGTAAACGGATATATTCCGAAATCCGGATCCTTCAGCGAGCCGAGCTGACCCTCCAAGAGTATGTTTTTACCGCCTGTAACCGCCTTGTGCATGAACTGTACCGAGTCGATAACGTAAGGCTTTATCATTTCGGCATATTCCTTCATCGTCCCGTAAAGCTCCGCCTCGTCAAGCAGCGGCTTGTGATATACGTGTTCCAAAAGGATATTCTTGTACTCAACAGTGCTTTTTATCTTCTCTTTTAACCGCGCGTCATCGAACAGCTCCCATACCTGATAGCCGGTCTTTGCGTACTTGTCCGAGAAAAACGGCGCTATGCCCGACTTTGTCGAGCCGAACCGCTTATCCGACAGGCGCTCCTCCTCATACTGATCGAACAGCCTGTGATAAGGCATAAGTACCTGCGCGCGTTCCGAAACCACGATATTCGGCTTCGGCACTCCCTTCGCGACAACATCGTCTATCTCCTTTACAAGCTCCGGTATATCCAGCGCAACACCGTTGCCGATCATATTGACAACGTTTGTGTTGAACGAGCCTGACGGCAGAAGATGCAGCGCAAATTTGCCGTAGCTGTTTATTATAGTATGTCCCGCATTTGCTCCGCCCTGGAAGCGTATAACTATATCGGAATCGGCAGCAAGCATATCGGTGATCTTGCCCTTGCCCTCATCGCCCCAGTTTGCGCCTACAATTGCTTTTACCATATTGTGTTCCTCCTGTGATTGTGTTAATTTTCGGAAATTGTAATTTTGTTACAATTATCCGTGCCTGTTTTATTAATTAGTCAACGCAAGCTCTATTTTTACCGTTTTGCCGGAAATAGTCGCCGTGTCCTCATGCCAGCTCCATGTGTAGTCAATGCCGATGTATCCGCCGCCGAAGGTGTCGATAAGGGCGCCGCTTTCGCTGAAGCAGTTAAAGCTTACCGAAACCGTGCCTTTTCCCTCAAGGAAGGTGCGCAGCCGATACGTTATGTCGTAATTGCCCTCCGCGTTCTTTTCAAGCGAGAGTATTTCGAAATCACGCATATAATGCGCTTGAAGCTCGTTCGTATTGTCGTATTCAATGGGAATGGCGTCTGCCGCCGGAGC
>CAZCZR010000020.1:20788-23626 GCA_964503455.1 uncultured Lachnospiraceae bacterium
GCGGCTGTTATTGTCACAGTCTGCGTTTCATCGTCCCAGTCAACCGAACAGTCAAAAGCCTCCGATACCGCGCGAATAGGCACAAGAGTGCGGTCATCAATAATCTGCGGCGACACGTCAAGGGTGATTTCTTCAACGGAAACATCTCTTGTCATTTCGGTATCCGCAACCCCTTTTACAAAAGTATTGCTGCCTATTTGCATTATAACGTATGTGTTCATTCCGTATTCATCCAGACGGTTGGCGTGTACCGTATTTGTTGTGTCGTCCCAGTCAACCTCGGCTCCCATAGCCTCGAATATCCTGCGCATAGGAACCATTGTACGGTCATCGATAATCTGCGGGGGAACGTCAAATTCTATTTCCTGTCCGTCGAGAATTACCTTTATGCCGTCGCTGCAGTGTACGGCGGTCAATGACGAAAATACCATAACCGCCGCCGTAAAAATTGATAAAATCCGTTTTTTCAATTTTATACCTCCTCGTATAAACGCAAGCACATAGTATCACACGTTGATTTCCGTTTTAATACCCAAAGAATCTTTGTTTTTTTCCAGAACGGGATTTACATATTCCGCGAGGAAGTCCTCTACCTGTTCGGGGGCGCGCCCCACAAAGTTTTCGGGCTTTAAAACCGCTTTTATCTCATCAAGCGTAAGACCGAACGCGGGATCCGCGGCGATAAGCTCGGGAAGGTTGTTTTTTTTGCCTTCGGCTTTGACGTTACTGCCCGCTTCCATGGAATAAATGCGGATCTTTTCGTGAAGCTCCTGTCTGTCGCCGCCTTTTTTAACGGCGTCCATCATAATATTTTCCGTAGCCATGAAGGGTATCTCCTCCATAAACTGCCGGTATATAACCTTGTCGTAAACGACCAGCCCGTCAACGACATTTATATACAGATCAAGTATGGCGTCAACCGCGAGGAACGACTCGGGTACCGAGATCCTCTTGTTCGCGGAATCGTCGAGGGTTCTTTCGAACCATTGCGTTGACGCGGTTATCGCGGGGTTCAGGGCATTGACTATGACGCAGCGCGCCAAAGAGCCGATACGCTCGCTGCGCATGGGGTTGCGCTTGTAAGCCATCGCTGACGACCCTATCTGGGATTTTTCGAACGGCTCCTCTATCTGCTTTAAGTGCTGCAAAAGGCGAATATCGTTCGAGAACTTATACGCCGACTGCGCTATGCCCGAAAGGACGTTAAGCATTTGAGAGTCAAGCTTTCTCGGATATGTCTGACCGCTTACGGCGAAGCAGGAGTCGAAGCCCATTTTTTCGGCGATCTTCCTGTCAAGCTCGCGGCACTTTTGATGGTCGCCCTCGAAAAGCTCCAAAAAGCTTGCTTGAGTGCCTGTGGTACCCTTGCAGCCGAGAAGCTTTTTCTTTGAAAGAATGTAATCAACGTCCTCAAGGTCCATCATAAGATCCTGCAGCCACAGCGTCGCTCTTTTTCCCACGGTTGTCGGCTGCGCCGGCTGGAAATGAGTGAACGCGAGAGTCGGCTGAGCCTTGTATTTTTCAGCGAAGGCAGCAAGCTCCGCTATAAGGGAGAGGAGCTTTTTCCTCACAAGCTCCATAGCCTCCGTCATAATGATTATATCGGTGTTGTCGCCGACGTAACAGCTCGTAGCGCCCAGATGTATTATGGGCTTTGCTTTGGGACACGCCTTGCCGAAGGTGTATACGTGAGCCATAACATCATGGCGCACTTCCTTTTCGCGCGCGGCGGCTGTTTCGTAGTCGATGTCGTATATGTGAGCCTTCATCTCGGCGATCTGCTCGTCGGTTATGTCAAGACCCAGCTCCTGTTCCGCCTCGGCGAGAGCTATCCAGAGCTTTCTCCATGTAGAGAACTTTTTGTCCGGTGAGAAAATGAAGCTCATCTCCTTGGACGCGTAACGCGTGTTGAGAGGCGATTCGTATATATTTTTTGCCATAGTATCCTCCGTATCGGATCCTTACAGTCCCAGTCTTTTAAATACTTCCTCGTATGCCTCCTCGACGTTGCCGAGATCGCGGCGGAACCGGTCCTTATCGAGCTTTTCATGCGTATCGGCGTCCCAAAGGCGGCAGGTGTCCGGCGATATTTCATCCGCGAGGATGATCGTGCCGTCGGGCGTTTTGCCAAATTCGATCTTGAAGTCAACAAGCTCTATATTAACGCTTTTAAAGTATTCTTTAAGTATCTCGTTCACCTTGAAGGTGTAGCCGGCGATGGTGTCGAGGTCCTCCTTTGTCGCCGCGCCTATGGCGATTATCTGCGAATCGTTTATCATGGGGTCGCCCAGAGCATCGTCTTTAAGGCAGTATTCAAGAGTCGGCTGCAAAAGCGCCTTGCCTTCCTCGATCCCGAACCGCTTTGAAAAGCTTCCGGCGGCAATGTTTCTCACAATGACCTCAAGCGGCACGATCGACACTCTTTTAACGACAGTCTCCCTGTCGGAGATCTCCTCCACAAAATGAGTGGGTATGCCCTTTTTCTCCATTATCCGCATAAGGAAATTGGACATTTTATTATTCACAACGCCCTTGCCTGAGATCTGACCCTTTTTGAGTCCGTTGAACGCGGTAGCGTCATCCTTGTAATCAACAATATACAAGTTTTCGTCATCTGTTTTATAGACTTTTTTTGCTTTGCCCTCATAGAGCTGTTCTCTTTTTTCCATTTCGGGATACCTCCGTAGACAGGCGCCGTAAATACCGGCGCCGGTTATAAAATAAAATCACATTTTATATTATAGTATAATTTGCTTATAAAATCAATACTTATTTTAAAACTTTTTCCGCCCGCGCGGATTTTTTGCCCGTCTTTTTGCAAAATGCGCCTATATTTTT
>CAZCZR010000021.1:0-23301 GCA_964503455.1 uncultured Lachnospiraceae bacterium
TTTCCGCCCGCGCGGATTTTTTGCCCGTCTTTTTGCAAAATGCGCCTATATTTTTTAAAAATTTCGGTAATTATGTATTTACGAAACGGGAATTTTGTGTTATAATACATCTGAAAGCATGATGTCCGCGCCGCCCCGAAAAGCGTCGAAAGAGGATCCGGCGCGGAGCTGTAAAAGAGGTATGAACATGGAAAAAACATTTTGCGCGGATAAAATATTTTCCGCGGATATAGACAAAAGCTGTGCCGTGTGCGAGTATTCCTCGCCGGCGGCGGGGGTGGAAACGCATTTGAGCTGCGCGGCAAGGCATGAGTATGTACCGATATACACCGAAGGCTGCCCGATGTTCCGCTTTGATATTTTCAAGCGCCCCGTAAGGCGGAGAAAAAAGCTTGACACGTCGGGCTTTTCAAAAGAGGATTTTGCGCTGTAAAGATAGGGTGATAAAATGCTGGACTTTCATTCGCATATACTTTTTAATTTTGACGACGGACCAAAGACAATAGAAGAATCGCTGCAAATGCTGCGCCGCTCAAAGGACGCCGGCGCGGACACGGTCATATCGACATCTCACTGCTATCCGCACTCGAAAGACGGCGTGGAGGAGTTTTTAGACCGCCGCGAACGCCGTTTCGCGGAGATTGAAGCCGTGACAAACAAAGATCCTGACGGTTACCCGCGTCTTATAAAGGGCTGCGAGGTACATCTGACGGGCGATATTGCCGCGATCGAGGACATTGAAAAGCTGTGTATCGAGGACACGGACTATATGCTTGTTGAGCTGCCGTATGTGATAAACAACGAAACGCCGGATCTTGTATACAACCTCACCTTAAAGGGCATAAAACCGGTCATGGCGCATATAGAACGCTACGCCGACTGCGATGCTTATGCGCTTGAGAACCTGTTCTCGCTGGGTGTGCTGTATCAGGTAAACGCCGACACGCTTGCGGAAGCGCCGAGAAAAACGGTGTATGAGCTGATAGAGTCGGGACACTGTCATGTGATAGGCTCGGATATGCACAATTTAACGTACCGTCCGCCATGCGTTGAAAAAGGGTATAACGCCGTCGCAAAATATTACGGAGAAGAAGCGGCGGAGCTTCTTGAACAAAACGCGCGGAATATAATAAAAAACAAGCCGATAGACCTGTATGCGGGACACAATTTTAAAAGAGTGCCGGCTTTCAAAAGATTATTGCGCACCGACCGGAGGAAAGACAATGATACAAACAAGCGATAAATCAAAAAAGAGATTGTACAAGGCTGTACTTGCAATAAAGGACGAGAAGGAGTGCGAAGCGTTTTTGACGGATCTTTGCTCGGCGGGGGAGATCAATTCCCTGTGCCAGCGCATTGAAGTCGCGATGATGCTTGACAGAGGCTGCACCTACGCGGAGATCAATGACAGCACCAAGGCATCGACGGCAACCATATGCCGCGTCAACCGCGCGTTCTCCGACGGCGAGTTCGGGTACAAGACCATAATACCCCGCATCCGCGAGGAATGAAAGGATTGAATGTATGAGCTATACATCTATGGCTGCCGTTTATGACAGGCTGATGCGCGCCGATGTGGATTATGAGGCGATAGCGGACAGGATAGAAACGCTTTTTTCCGAATACGGGAAAAGCCCCCGCATAATATGCGATCTTGCGGCGGGGACGGGCAATGTGACGCTGCCCATGGCGCGGCGCGGCTATGATATGATAGCCGTTGACAGCTCGGCGGATATGCTCGGCATCGCAAGGGAAAAAGCCGCCGATGAGGGACTTGACGTCCTGTGCGTATGCCAGGATATGGCGGATCTCGACCTTTACGGAAGCGCGGACGCGTTTTTGTGCATGATAGACGGCTTTAATTACATTCTTGAACCGAAGCGGCTTAAGAAAATTTTTTCAAGGATAAACGACTGCTTCCTGAGCTGGGGCGGCGTGTTTATTTTTGATATTTCCTCGGCGTACAAGCTGGAGCATATACTTGGTGACAACACCTTTGTCTATGACGACGGAGATCTGTATTACGTGTGGAGGAACAAGCTCTGCCGTCCGGCGGGACTTGAATTTCTTGATCTGACGTTTTTTGAGAAGAAAAAGCGCGGCTACAGGCGTTTTTGCGAAACGCAGATACAAAAGGCGTATACGGCGGAGTGTATCGAGCGGCTGCTTTTGAAGGCGGGATTTAGGGATATACGCGCCTTTGACGGCTTTACAAAAAACGCGCCTTCGCAAACGAGCGAGAGAATACTGTTCTCCTGCAGAAAGGCTTATGAAAATGAGGAAGTATAAGACCGCCGCCGTGATAGCGGCTGCCGCTGTTATTGCCGCGGCATTTATGGCGGCATACGCAAGCATGACAGGGAAGGAAAACGGAAACGATATGAAAAAGATACGAATAATGCCCTTGGGCGACTCGATAACGGACGGCTTCACAACGCCGGGCGGATACAGAAATACCTTGTGCGCGCTGATAGAGGAGAACGGGCTGTCGGAAAAAGCGGAATTTTGCGGCTCGCAATGCTCAGGCAGCGGATATGACGGCAGGCACGAGGGTCATCCGGGATGGGCGACCGTGACGATAGATCCGGCGAAAGGAGATCCGGGCGGGGAGTACCGCGAGGGCATCACGGAGCAGCTTGAGGCGTGGCTTGAAGCGGCGAAGCCGGACATTGTGCTTTTGCAGATAGGCACAAACGACATCATAAGCGGATACAGGCTTGAATCGCTGGGTGAAAGATTTGAGCGCATAGCGGACACTGTGCTTGCGGCTTTGCCGGAGGACGGCAGGCTGTATGCGGCAACGATACCTTACATGGACGGCACGCGTCACGTGTTCCTGCCGCCGGACACCGACCCCGAAGCGCTTGACGAGGCTGTCGGGGATTATAACGAGAAAATCCGCGCGGCGGCCGAGAAAAGGGACAGAATGTACATAGCGGAGATAAACGGCGTTTTGGATAAATCCGACCTTGCCGACGGCGTGCATCCGTCCGAGGAGGGATACGAAAAAATGGGACGGTTCTGGTACGGCATTGTGCAAGACCTTCTTCAATAACCGCACAGTGAGGAGTGTGCGTTTATGAATATGCGGACAAACATAAATCATAACGTGAAAAACAATACGGAAACGAAAGCGGAGACGCACCGTGCGAAAAGGCGCGGCGCGAACAGGGAAAAGAAAAAGAAAAAAGAACGCGTACACAGCCGCTTTTCGGTGCTGCTTGCGGCGGTCATCGTGCTGATGAACTGCTATTACGCGTTCACGTTTATAAACATACCGCCGCTGCGTTTCATGCGCAACCTTTGGATCGAAACGGCTATGACAACCATGCGTCATCAATGGCTTGCAACGTATTTCTTCCCCGATTTTATCATAGACGAGGTCATGTCGCAGCAGACCAAGCCGCTTGACTCTGTGCTGAACGCCGACGGCGGCAAGGGAGAATGGTCTGTGCCGGAGGACGTTCTGGGGCAGAAGGAGCTTGAGATCGGCGACGAGGATATTGCGGGCAATAAAATACTTGTAAACAACATAGAGCAGGGAATAATAATCAGCGAGCTGAAAACGGGTTCCTATTCCGGCAGAATGGTTATGATCGACGATCCGGGCAGAGTGGTTGTGGGATATACCAAGAGTCAAGGAAAGATAGGCATGAAGATAGCGGATTTCCTTGACGAATACGACGCCGTGGTCGGCATGAACGCGTCCGGCTTTTACGATTCGGGCGGACACGGCAACGGCGGCGAGGTGCTTGGACGTTCCATGAGCTTCGGCAAGAGCTGGGGCGAATATGACGCTGACATGGACAGCATCTGCTTTGACTCCATGAACCGTCTTATCGTCGGGAAAATGGAGAACTGGGAGAAGTACGATGTGCGTGACGGAATACAGTTTACGCCGGTGCTTGTCGCGGACGGCGAAAAGTATCTGTCGGGAAGCGGCGGATACGGACTTCAGCCGAGGACGTGTATCGGTCAGCGCTGGGACGGAGCGGTGCTGTTTTTGGTGATAGACGGCAGACAGCCGGGTCACAGTGTCGGCGCAACCATGTCCGACTGCGCGGATATAATGATGCAGTACGACGCAAAGACGGCTGTGGCGTGTGACGGCGGCAGCTCGGCGGTGCTTGCCTATGACGGCAGAGTTATAACCAAGCCCTCCGGCGGCGACAGGAAAAACGGCAGGTATCTGCCGAACGCGTTTTTGGTAAAGAGAAAGCAGTGATAGCGAAAGCCGGTTTAATGCGGGCGTTATACCGCAATTATGCGCTGCCGTTTCCAACAACGGAGACGGCGGCTTTTTTTGCAATAAATCATTTCAAACCCTTGCAATTTCAGGGCAAATGTGGTATAATGTATATATAATGCTAAGTGTCTGTCCGTGACGCTTGCGAATAAAATGATCATGAGCGCATAAGCGCTTTAATACAGGAGGTACTTCCAAATGGCTCGAAAAGCAAAAGAAAAAGAGCTTAACATGGATGCGATAGCCAACCAGAAAATCGTTGACGTGGGTCTTAACAGCGAGATGAAAAAATCGTATATTTCCTATGCAATGAGCGTTATCGTCAGCCGCGCTTTGCCCGATGTGCGCGACGGCATGAAGCCGGTACACAGACGTATCCTTTACGATATGTACGAGGGCAAGCTTTTTTATGAAAATGACTTCAGGAAATCCGCCACCACCGTCGGAAGCGTGCTGGGTAAATATCATCCTCACGGCGACGCGTCGGTGTATGACGCGATGGTGCGTCTGGGGCAGGATTTCTCGCTAAGATACCCGCTTGTGCAGGGAAAGGGAAACTTCGGTTCGATAGACGGCGACCCGCCCGCTGCATACAGATACACCGAGGCGAAAATGTCGAAGCTCGCGGCGCTGATGCTTTCCGATATAGACAAGGAAACCGTTGACTTCGGCCCGAACTTTGACGATAAGCTGAAAGAGCCGCAGGTGCTTCCGGCAAGATTCCCGAATCTGCTTGTAAACGGCTCCGCCGGCATAGCCGTCGGTATGGCGACCAATATCCCGCCTCACAATCTGTGCGAGGTCATCGACGGCATCATAGCCGTTATGGAGGATCCGCTGATTACTTTTGACGAGCTGCTTACCTACATCAAAGGCCCCGACTTCCCTACGGGCGCCATGATAATGGGCAAATCGGGCATAAGGAGCGCCTATGCCACGGGCAGGGGCAGAATAATAATGCGCGCCCGCGCCGAAATAGAAGAATATGAAAACGGCAGACAGCGCATAGTAATATCGGAAATACCGTATCAGGTCAACAAGCAAAAGCTTGAGCGCCATATAGACGAGCTGTCCCGCGAGGGCAGGATAGAGGGCATAGCCTCCACAAGGGACGAGTCCGATGAAAACATTCACCTTATAGTCGAGCTGAAAAAGGGCGCTAACGCCAATGTTGTGCTGAACAACCTCTACAAGTTCACCTCCATGCAGGAGACCTTCGGCGTTATAATGATAGCGCTTGTGGACAACGAGCCGAAGCTGCTTTCGTTAAGGCAGATGCTTGATTACTATATCGCTCATCAGGAGGATGTTATCACACGCCGTACAATATTCGACCTGAAAAAGGCCGAGGAACGCGCTCATCTGCTTGAGGGCTACAAGACGGCGATAGACAACATTGACGAGGTTATAAAGATTATACGCTCATCGAAGAGTATTGCCGATGCAAAGAATAATCTGTGCGAAAGATTCGCGCTTGACGATATTCAGTCCACAGCGATAGTACAGATGCCTTTGGGACGGCTTTCCGGCATGGAAAGAGATAAAATAGAAACGGAATACGAGGAGGTTCTCGCCAAGATAGCCGATTATAAGGACATACTTTCAAGCGAGACGCGCGTTCACGAGATAATCAAGTCCGATCTTCTTGCCGTAAAGGAAAAGTACGGCGATGACAGGCGCACGGAAATATGCCCCGTGGCAAACGAGATCGACATGGAGGATCTTATAGACGAGGAGGACGTTATAATAACCGTTACCCACAACGGATATATCAAGCGTCTGCCGGTGGATACCTATAAAACGCAGCACAGGGGCGGCAGAGGCATAGCCGGTCTTACAACGCGCGAGGAGGATTTCGCCGAGCATATGTTCTCGACATCAACCCACGATACGCTTTTATTCTTCACAACGCGCGGTATTTGCTACAAGCTTAAAGCGTACCAGATACCAGAGGGCGGAAGGACCGCGAAAGGGACTGCCGTTGTTAATCTGCTGCCGCTTGAGGACGGCGAGCAGGTAAGCGCTGTGCTTAATGTGGACAGCTTCGAGGCGGGAAGGTATATCACGTTTATAACGAAAAACGGCATTATCAAGCGCACGGGGCTTATGAATTATTCGCGCGTGCGTCAAAACGGCCTGAGGGCGATAGGTCTCGGCGAGGATGACGAGCTTATAAAGGTCATGATAACAGACGGCGGCAGCGACATCATGGTCGTGACACGTATGGGTATGTGCATACGCTTTGCGGAAAGCGACGTCCGCGAAACGGGCAGAACAGCCATTGGCGTAAGAGCCGTAAGGCTTCGCGAGGGCGACAGCGTGATCGGGGCGGTAAACCCCGCCGAAAGCGCCAAGCTTCTGACGGTGACGGAAAACGGCTACGGCAAAAAGACCTCGCTTGACGAATTTAACGTTCAAAACCGCGGCGGCATAGGCGTAAGAGCATACAAGATCACAGGCAAAACGGGCCCGCTTGCCGGAGTGCAGATGGTTACCGATGACGATGATATAATGATGATAACCTCCGATGGCGTTGTTATAAGGATCCACACCGCGGAAATAAGCACCTACGGCAGAAATACACAGGGCGTTAAGCTGATGCGTCTTGCGGACGGGGTGCGTGTGGCAAGCACGGCAAAGACCGCAGCGGTGGACGGCGAAGCGGATGAAGCGGCTGAGGATATTGAAAGGAATGAGGAAGAATGATAAAAAAATTGGTTCTTATATTATCGGCGATGGCGCTTGCTGTCGGCTGTATGACAGGCTGCTCCGGCACGGAGGCGGAAACAACTCCCAAGCCGTCTCCCTCGCAGACGGCAGCCGCGAACGAAGAGATAGATCCGGCAAAGCTTGAAAACACCGTACCGTTTACCATAACTCTCACCGACGGCAGAGTCATGAAGGGCGTTCTTTACCCCGATGTCGCGCCGGCGACGGTGGAGAATTTTATAAAGCTTTGTGACGAAGGCTTCTATACGGGACTTATCTTCCACAGGGTCATCCCCGGCTTTATGATACAGGGCGGCGGATACGATGAGAATATGACGCAGAAGGAAGCGGATCCCATAAAGGGCGAGTTTACGCAAAACGGCTTTGAAAACGACTTAAAGCATACCAGGGGCGTTCTCTCCATGGCAAGAACGAACGTGCCCGATTCGGCGTCGAGCCAGTTCTTTATCATGCACGATGACGCGCCGCATCTTGACGGTCAGTACGCCGCGTTCGGCAAGATAACCGAAGGACTTGAGGTGTTGGACGAGATAGCCAACACCGAAACGGTAAAAACACAGTACAGCGAGGCCCAGCCCGTAACGCCGGTCGTGATACAGTCGATAACGATAGACCGCTAATCACAGAACCGTTCCAAAAAAAGGAGACAATTTTATGAATATAACAATAGAGCTTGAAAACGGCAAAGTAATGAAGGGAGAGCTTTACCCTGAGATCGCGCCGGTAACGGCGGCAAATTTTAAAAAGCTTTGCGACGAGGACTTTTTCGCGGGACTTATCTTTCACAGAGTCATAGAAGGCTTTATGATACAGGGCGGCGGCTTTGACACCGCCGGCAGACAGAAAAAAGCCGATTCCATAAAGGGCGAGTTTACGCAAAACGGCTTTAAAAACGATTTGAAGCATACCAGAGGCGTTCTTTCCATGGCGAGGACTATGTTCCCTAATTCGGCGTCGAGCCAGTTCTTTATCATGCACGATGACGCGCCGCATCTTGACGGTCAGTACGCCGCGTTCGGCAGAATCACCGAGGGGCTTGATGTGGTGGACGAGATAGCCTGCGCAAAAACCGACAGCTCCGACAAGCCCTTGGAGGACATTGTTATAAAAACCATAACCGTGCAATAATTTAAGCGGGATACGAGCGGTTTGATTTTGCGGGGGCGAACAATGTTCGCCCCTGCTGCGAATTATTATTTTTTGATTTTACAGCTAAGGAGTTTATATGCAAATATCATATCTGATAAAACGGTTTATACCGTATTTCAAAAAATACAGGAGCGTACTGATACTTGATCTTCTGTGCGCAGGTCTTACAACGGTCTGCGAGCTGGTGCTGCCTATGATTGTGCGCTATATCACGAACACCGGCGCGGCGCTTACCGTGGAGATCGTCGCGAGGATCGGCATCCTGTACATAGCGCTGAGACTCATTGACACGGCGGCGTATTATTATATGGCGAACACCGGTCATATCATGGGCGCGAGGATAGAAACGGATATGCGCTCGGATCTGTTCGAGCATTTGCAGAAGCTGTCGTTTTCATACTACTCCGACCACAAGATAGGACAGATAATGGCGCGCATAACATCGGATCTGTTTGATATAACCGAGTTCGCGCATCATTGTCCTGAGGAGTTTTTCATAACAGGCATCAAGGTGATCGTGGCATTTATTATCATGTGCCGGATGAATATCCTGCTTACGGTGCTGATTTTTCTGGCGCTGCCGCTTATGTTTTTCACGGCGAAGTTCTTTAATAAGCGTATGCGCCGCGCCTTTAAGCTGCAGCGCGATCAGATAGGCGAGATAAACGCCGGCGTAGAGGACAGCCTGCTGGGAATACGGGTAGTGAAATCCTTTGCCAACGAGCGCATAGAAACCGAAAAATTTGAAAAGGGCAACGGTATATTTCTCGATATAAAGAAGCTGGCGTACCGCTATATGGGCGGCTTTCAGGCAAGCACGCGTTTCATAGACGGATTCATGTACATCTTTGTCGTGATCGCGGGCGCGCTGTTTATTATACACGGCAAGATAACACCGGGCGACCTTACGGCGTATTTGCTGTATGTGACGACGCTGCTTGCGTCGGTGAGAAAGATCATCGAGTTTACCGAGCAGTTCCAGCGCGGCATGACGGGGATAGAAAGATTTTTGGAGATAATGGACACCGAGCCGGAAATTACCGACAAGCCGAACGCCGAGGAGCTTGGCAGCGTTGACGGCGTGATAGATTTCGAGAACGTAAGCTTCCGTTATTCCGACGGCGACAGCGAGGTGCTTACAAAGATAAATCTGCACGTTAAAAAAGGCGCGAGCGTGGCGCTTGTAGGCCCCTCCGGCGGAGGAAAGACGACGCTTTGCAATCTTATACCGCGCTTTTATGACGTTACGGAGGGCGCTGTAAAAATAGACGGGCGCGATATACGCGATGTTACACTGCACTCTCTCAGATCGCAGATAGGCGTGGTGCAGCAGGATGTGTATCTGTTTTCGGGAACGATAATGGAGAATATTCTCTACGGCAGACCCGACGCGTCGCGCGATGAGGTCATACAGGCGGCGAAAGACGCCGGCGCGTATGAGTTTATAATGAAATTCGAAAACGGCTTCGACACATATGTGGGCGAGCGCGGAGTCAAGCTGTCGGGCGGTCAGAAGCAAAGGATCTCGATAGCGAGAGTATTTTTAAAGAATCCGCCGGTGCTGATACTTGACGAGGCGACGTCGGCTCTTGACAACGAGAGCGAACGTCTGGTGCAGGAGTCGCTGGAGCGTCTGGCGGGAGGCAGGACCGTGTTTACCATAGCGCACAGGCTGACTACCATCAGAAACGCCGATCTTATCCTTGTGCTTACCGAAAAGGGCATCGAGGAACACGGCACGCATAATGAGCTTTTGAAAAAGGGCGGCATCTATGCCGGTCTTTACGAGATGTACAGCAACTGATAAAATACAGAAGGTTAACGTGAAAAATAAGCTTCGCATATCACCCTCTTTCGGGACAGGGAGTATACACATACGCCGTTGCCCCTTAAGAAGGCAATCTGCCGGTTTTTTCCGCGTTACTGATTTGAGCCGTAAGGGCGGCATGGAGGAATAATATGGGAAAAGCTTTGATAATAGGCGCCGGCGGCGTTGCGGGCGTTGCGGTGCATAAGTGCTGTCAAAATTCCGCGGTATTTGAGGAGATAATGATAGCTTCGAGAACGCTTTCAAAATGCGAGGCGCTGAAAAAGCAAGTCGAGGAAAAAGGCACAAAAACAAAGGTGTACACGGCAAAGACGGACGCTGACAACACGGACGAGCTTATCTCTTTGATAAACTCCTTTAAGCCGGACGTTGTTTTAAATCTTGCTCTGCCGTATCAGGATCTTACGATCATGGACGCCTGTCTTGCGACAAAGACGAATTACGTTGACACAGCCAACTACGAGCCGCCCGAAACGGCAAAGTTTGAATATAAATGGCAGTGGGCATATAAAGAGCGCTTTGAAAAAGCGGGAATTACCGCGCTTTTGGGCAGCGGCTTTGACCCGGGGGTGACCGGCGTGTTCTCGGCGTATGCCTTAAAGCATCATTTTGACGAGATAAACTACATCGACATTCTCGACTGCAACGGCGGCGACCACGGCTATCCCTTCGCGACAAACTTCAATCCGGAGATAAACATCCGCGAGGTGTCGGCAAGGGGCAGCTATATCGAAAACGGCAAATGGGTGGAAACCGAGCCGATGGAGATAAAAAGAGTGTATAGCTTCGAGGGCGTGGGCGAGAAGGATATGTATCTTCTCCACCACGAGGAGCTTGAATCTCTGGCGTTAAATATTCCCGGCATCAAGCGCATACGCTTTTTTATGACCTTCTCGCAGAGCTACCTCACACACCTAAGGTGCCTTGAAAATGTCGGGATGACCTCTATCGAGCCGATAATGTACGAAGGAAAAGAGATAGTTCCGCTGCAGTTTTTGAAGGCTGTGCTGCCGGATCCCGCGTCTTTGGGCCCGCGCACCGTGGGCAAGACGAATATAGGCTGCATCTTTCGCGGCAAAAAGGACGGCAAGGATAAGAATTATTACCTTTACAATATATGCGATCATCAGGAGTGCTACCGCGAGGTCGGCTCTCAGGCGGTGTCGTACACCACAGGCGTTCCCGCCATGATCGGCGCGGCTATGCTGATGACGGGCAAGTGGAACAAGCCCGGCGTTCACAATATTGAGGAATTTGATCCGGATCCCTTTATGGAGGCGCTTAATGAGTTCGGACTGCCTTGGAAAGAGAATTTTAACCCTGTATTGGTTGACTGACAGCTATGGAAAAAATAAATTTTGACCCGTCGCGTCTGCCTACTCCGTACTACATTATCGACGAGGACAGGCTTGACGCCAATCTGCGGCTTTTGTCGGACATACAGACGCGCACAGGCTGCGAGATACTTCTGGCGCAGAAGGCGTTTTCGATGTTTTACGAATATCCGCGCATACGCCGTTATCTTGCGGGGACAACGGCAAGCTCTCTTTTTGAGGCAAGACTCGGCTTTGAGGAGATGGGCGGCGAGGTGCATATATTCGCGCCCGCTTACAAGGAAGAGGACTTTTACGAGATCGTAAGGCTTTGCGACCATATCGTATTCAATACGCCTTCGCAATATCACCGCTTTAAAAAGTACATCGCCGCCGCGAACCGCCATATCGAGTGCGGCATACGCATCAATCCGGAGTATTCCGAAATAGAAACGGAGCTTTATAATCCGTGCGCGCCCGGCTCGCGCATGGGTACTCGCGCCGCACAGCTTCTGAACGCGGATCTTGACGGTATAACCGGACTGCACTTTCACACGATGTGCGAGCAGAACTCGGACGTCCTTTGGCGGACGATCAATGCTGCGGACAAAAAATTCGGCGCCGTATTAAAGAATATGAAGTGGATAAATTTCGGCGGCGGGCATCATATCACGCGTGAGGATTATGATGTTGAAACGCTTGTAAAGTGCATAGCCTTTATGCAGGACAAATACGGCTTGAAGGTATATCTTGAACCGGGAGAGGGCGTTGTGCTGAACACCGGCTACCTTGTGGCAAGCGTCCTTGATACGCTCGAAAATGTCACGGATATAGCGATACTCGACACATCCGCGGCGTGTCATATGCCGGACGTACTCGAAATGCCCTACAGACCGCCTCTTGCGGGGAGCGGACTTCCGGGCGAAAAGAGGTATACATATCGTCTTGCGGGACATACCTGTCTTGCGGGCGACATTATAGGCGATTATTCCTTTGACAGACCCTTAAAGGAGGGCGACCGCCTTGTGTTCGGCGATATGGCGCTGTATACCATGGTAAAGAACAACACCTTCAACGGCGTCAATCTTCCGTCCATAGCCGTTTACTCGGCTCAAAAGGGCGTAAGGCTTGTAAAACGGTTCGGATATGAAGATTTTAAATCACGCTTGTCATGAACGGAGAAGCAAATGGAAGCTCAGAAAAAAATAACGGCGTACATCACGCCCTCGTATAATGATTATAAGAATTTTTTCAAATACTATTATGATCGCAGATACAAGACCATGCGCATAATACTTACCGTAATTGCCGCCGGCGCGGCTCTTTGCGCGGTGTATTTGTTTATAATGAAGAACCAGACTGCGGCGTTAGTGCTTTTGTGGGTTGCCGCAATGCTGTATATCTATCCGCGAAACGCCTACAGATCTCAGGCGCGGAAAATGAAAAAGACCCCGTCAGCCGCTTCAAATCTGACCTTTACGGCGGAGTCCGTCTCCGAAAACCGTTCGGGGCAAAAAAAGACGTATATATATTCCGAGCTGTATGACGTATGGGAGTCGGCGGGATATTTTTACATCTTCTGCAGCGAGGAGAACGCGCTGATAGTGCCGAAAGACCGCTTCCGCGACGATGCCGAAAGAGATACCGTCCGCGCATGGCTTGGTCTTGACGGAGGCAAGAGCAATGCGTGATGTAAGATACGCTAAAGAAAACGACAAAGCCTTTTGGCTGAGCCTTGACGCCCATATAACGGAAGAGGAGCTTGAGAAAAAGTTCCGTGACCGCCGTGGGTATGTGGTGACAGAGGACGGCATACCCTGCGGGGTGCTTCGGTATAATATGTTCTGGGACTCGATACCGTTTTGCACTCTGCTTTTTGTAAAGGACGGTATGCGCCGAAAGGGCATCGGCAGAGAATTGATGGAATTTTGGGAGCATGATATGAAAGCGTCGGGACACGGCATGGTGATGACTTCAACGCAGTCGGACGAAACGGCGCAGCACTTTTACCGCCGCCTCGGCTATACAGATGCGGGAAGTCTGGTTATCAGCGTACCCGGCTATGAGCAGCCGTCGGAGCTGTTCTTTGTAAAAAAGCTTTAGTAAAAAGGAGTTAGAAAGAAAAAATCAGGATAGAAAAAAGCGGAATTTCGGTTCAAGCCGCAATCCCGCTTTTAGTGGCGGACAGGGTGGGATTCGAACCCACGAGCCCCGGAGGACTACCTGATTTCGAGTCAGGGCCGTTATGACCACTTCGATACCTGTCCACGACTTATTCATTATACCATGTTTGTTTCCCTTTGTCAAGGGATTTTTTTGATTTTTTCGGGGATAATTCCGGCGAGTAAATTCCGGATAACTTCCGTTTGGAAATACTTTAAAGCCGAATCCGCTTTGGCGATTTAAAATCATTCAAGAACCGAAAAATCCCGCGGGCGCTTGACAAAACGGAAGTCTTGTATTATAATATTTCATATAGAATTACTGTGAAATTCAAGGAGGCAGCCGATGAAAATATCCACAAAGGGACGCTATGCCGTAAGGCTTATGCTTGATATTGCCGCACACACGGAGAACGGAAACGCGTCGCTGAAGGAGTGCGCAAAAAGGCAGGGCTTGTCGCTTAAGTATTTGGAGCAAATAGCCTCGACTCTTTCAAGGGCGGGATTTATTAAAAGCTACCGCGGATCTTTGGGCGGGTACAGGCTCACAAGATCGCCGGGGGAGTATACCGTCCGCGATATACTCGTCGTGACAGAGGGCGGTCTTGCGCCGGTCGCGTGTCTTGATGATGAGATAAACCAATGCCCCCGCGCGGGGATCTGCAAGACGCTGCCGCTGTGGCAGGGACTTTATGATGTGATAGACGCGTATCTTTCGAGCGTGACACTCGCGGATCTGATGTGAGCCTTACTTCAGCACAGCTATACGGTACTCGGTACCCCAGTCATGCTCCCGCTCGGAATATTCGGCTGTGATGCCGTGCCGTCCGGCGGCGCTTATCATTCTTTTTATTGCGTCATCAAACAGCTTTGCCGTATCGGGATCGTTTGCCGATGCGGCGTTTTGCTTTTGCTCCCGTATCATGGAGCGCACAAGCTCCTCGGTCTGCGCCGCGTTAAGGCTGCCGCCGCGTATGCGCTTTACCGCCGCAAGCTGCGCCTCCTCGCCCGAAAGCGATAAAAGCGCTTTCGCGTGACGTTCGGAGAGCCGGTAGTCGCGTATGATTTTTCTGACGACGGGAGGGAGCTTTAAAAGGCGTATCTTATCGGCTACACTCGCCCTGCTTTTGCCTACCTTGTAAGCAATCTCCTCCTGAGTCATACCCTGCTCGCGTATAAGAGTCGTATAGCTTTGAGCAACCTCAAAAAACGACAGGTCCTCTCTTTGCAGATTCTCCAGCAGCGACAAAAGCGCCGATCTGCGGTCGCCCGCTTCGATCACAATGCACGGTATCACCTCAAGTCCCGCCATATACGCGCCTCTCCAGCGGCGTTCGCCCGATATAAGCTCATAGCCGTCATCGGTTTTTCGCACCGTCACCGGCTGTATTATCCCGAACTCGCGTATGGATTCCGCCAGCTCGAACATGGCGTTTTTGTCGAAATATTTTCTCGGCTGATTGGGATTCGGACGCACCTCCTCAAGAGGTATGTAGGATATATAGCCGTAGTCGTGTCCGCTGTCCCCGTCCTCCGCTTTAAAATAATTTTTTATCTTGTCAAACATGGCTTTCTCCTTGTTTTGATCTCTGATCATTCCTTTCCGAAAAGCCGCCTTTAAGGGGCGGCTTCCCGTTAAGTGTTGTGGAAGGCGTAAGGCATTGGTTGTATTTGCCTTACAATAATATTATACCATATTTTTCCAAAAAGTAAAGAAAAACTTATCGACAAAAAAACCGCTCTCCGAAAAATAAGTCGAAGAGCGATTTTGGACATCTGCAAACGCCGTTAGGCTTTTAGCGATGCCCTGTTATCTTGTATTTCTGCCCCTGTTGTAGGGGGTGTCTATGGGAGATTTTGAGATAAGGGCGGGTTTTCTGGGAAATCTTGACGGTGTGGGGCGAACTTTTTTTACTATGACTATTTTGTGGCAAAGGTCGGAAAAGGGGATATGCGCTTGTATGACCGCTTCCGTTTTGCCGCCGAGAATGTGTATGGCTCTTTCCGCCGCTGAAAGCTCCTCATCCGCGAGAGGCCCTTTAAGCGCCAGCAGCCTGCCGCCCTGCTTCAGAAACGGCAGCGTAAGCTCCGATAAAAGCGTCATATTCGCGACTGCCCTTGATACGACAGTATCGAATTTTTCCCTGTATAAAACGCTCCTGCCGCCGTCCTCCGCGCGGGAATGTACGAAATCTATCCCGTCAAGCTCCATTTTTTCGGCCGCCGCGCGAAGAAAAGATATTCTTTTATTAAGCGAGTCCAAAAGCGTCAGGCTTATATCGGGCAGCGCCGCCTTCAATACAAGACCGGGGAATCCGGCTCCCGTGCCTACATCTATGACCCTGCCGCGCACATATCCTGTCGGGATCGGGGACAGACTGTCAAGGAAGTGCTTTACGGCTATTTCCTTTTCATCGGTTATCGCCGTAAGATTCATTTTCCCGTTCCATTCAAGAAGTATGTCCTTGTACGCCGAAAGCCTGTCCGCCTGATCCTCCGAAAGAGTCACGCCCATAAGACGCGCGCCCTCGATAAGCAGATCCTTCATCAGCCGAGTGTCTCCTCTATAAGCTCGGCAAGCTCAGCCGCCTTTTCGGTGATATAATCCTGATCCTTGCCCTCGATCATAACTCTTACCAGAGGCTCTGTCCCCGAAGGACGGATAAGCACTCTGCCCTCGCCGGCGAACTCGTCCTCCAAAGCCTGACACGCCGCCGCGATCTCGGCGTTTTCCATATAGTTGTTTTTGTTTTCGGGTTTTACAACGGCGTTTTTCAGCACCTGCGGCATAATATCCACAATGGACGCCGCCTCCGAAGCGCTCATGCCGGTCTTTTTAAGCACGGACAAAAACTGCAGCGCGCTTATAAGTCCGTCGCCGGTGGTGTTATGCTCAAGGAATATGATGTGTCCCGACTGCTCGCCGCCGAGGACATACCCCTTGTCAAGCATTTCCTCAAGCACATAGCGGTCGCCCACCTTTGTGCGGGGGATATTCAGACCAAGCCTTTCGCCCGCGATAAACAGTCCCAGATTGGACATGACCGTCGCGACTATTGTGTTGTGAGCGAGCTTTCCGTGTTCCATCATATACTTGCCGCAGATCGCCATTATTTTGTCGCCGTCTATAAGCCTGCCCTTTTCATCCACGGCAAGCATCCTGTCCGCGTCGCCGTCAAAGGCTATGCCCACATCCGCGCCTATGGAGGTTACGTAGGATTTAAGGCTTTCCATATGCGTGGAGCCGCAGCGGTCGTTTATATTCACGCCGTCGGGGGTGTTGTGTATGGCTTCAACGCTCGCGCCCAGCTTGTTAAGCGCCTTGAACGCGGTCTGATAGCTTGCGCCGTTGGCGCAGTCGATGGCAACCTTAATACCGTCCAGACGGCAGTCGATCGTGGAGATTGCGTAGCTTACGTAGTCCTCCACGGCGGCGTGATTTGCCGACACATAGCCGATCTTGCCGTGAGTGGGCAGCGAGGTTATCTTCTTTTCGCCCAAAATGTACTTTTCTATCTCGTCCTCTATCTCGTCCTTGAGCTTATAGCCCTCGCTGTTGAACCATTTGATCCCGTTGTATTCGCAAGGGTTGTGCGACGCGGATATGACAACGCCCGCGTCCGCCTTGTAAAGCCGCGTCAGATACGCTACCGCCGGCGTGGGTATGATTCCCAGAGGTATGACCTTGGCTCCCATGGAGCAAAGTCCGGCGGTGAGCGCCGCCTCAAGCATATCGCCCGATTTGCGTGTGTCCTTGCCTATAAGTATGCGCGGCCGCTTCTCAGACTGCTGAGTCAGCACGTAAGCTCCGGCTCTGCCCGTTTCAAACGCCAGCTCCGCCGTGAGGTCCTTGTTCGCTATGCCGCGTATTCCGTCCGTTCCGAATAGCTTGCCCATAATAATCTCTCCTTAATTTCTTTTTCTTAACAATTGTAACCGGCGGTTTGTCAAACGTTCCAGCTGTTTAAATATTTTTCCTGCTCCGGTGTAAGCGTGTCCGTTTCAAGACCCCAGAAAGCAAGCTTGCGCCGCGCGACTTCCCTGTCTATCTCCTCGGGCACGTTTACGATCATGGAATCGGTCTTGCCCTTGTTGTCCGCTATATATCTTGCCGAAAGAGCCTGTATGGCAAACGACATATCCATTATCTCCGCCGGATGGCCGTCGCCCGCGGCAAGATTTACAAGCCTTCCCTCCGCGATAACGTATACCCACCTGCCGTTCGGCAGCAGATAACCCATGATATTCGCTCTTTGCTCCTGCTTTTTAACGGCGATCCTTTCAAGACCCGCAACGTCCACCTCGACATTGAAATGACCCGCGTTGCACATTATAGCGCCGTCTTTCATATTCATAAAAGCTTCTTCGGTGATAACATCTCTGCAGCCTGTGACTGTTATGAACAGATCTCCGGTCTTTGCCGCCTCGGTCATCCTCATAACGTCAAAGCCGTCCATCTTGGCTTCAAGCGCCTTTATCGGATCAATCTCCGTTACGATTACCTGCGCGCCGAAGCCCTTCGCTCTCATCGCGACGCCCTTGCCGCACCAGCCGTATCCCGCGACAACGACCTTCTTTCCGGCAACGATCAGATTGGTTGTGCGGTTTATGCCGTCCCACACGGACTGCCCCGTACCGTAGCGGTTATCGAACATAAACTTGCACCTTGCGTTGTTGACAAGTATCATCGGGAATTTCAGCTGTCCTTCGCGGTTCATGGATATAAGGCGGATAATGCCCGTTGTGGTTTCCTCGCAGCCGCCGAGAACATTTTTGATAAGCTCCGGATACTCGTTGTGTATCAGGTTCACAAGATCTCCGCCGTCATCAATGATTATATTCGGCGCGGAGGATATGACGCTTGAGAGGTGGCGCTTGTATTCCTCGGCCGTGCAGGCGTGCCACGCAAAGACATTCAGTCCGTCATGCACCAGTGCCGCCGCGACATCGTCCTGTGTCGAGAGCGGGTTGGAGCCTGTGACGTACATCTCGGCGCCGCCCGACGCAAGGACCTTGCAAAGATACGCCGTCTTTGCCTCAAGATGCACCGATAACGCGATCCTCAGCCCCTCAAACGGCTTGTCGCGCAGAAATTCCTCCTCTATCGAGCGCAGCAGACACATATTCCTGCGTACCCATTCGATCTTTCTTGAGCCGCTTTCCCATAAAGCGGCATCTCTTATTTCGCTCATATCTTTCTCCTTTTTTATATTTTTTGCGTTGTATTTATAAATTGATGCTTCGCAGGGGGCGTATAATCCGCCCCGACGTGATGAACCGTTTTTTCGAATTTGAAATATAATTTTTAACCGCTATTTTATTTTAAGCACCCTGCATATCCGCGAGCCGAAGGGCAGCATGGATATTTCTTCCGGCGACATTATTCTGAGCGCGAATACGCATACGAAGTATATCACCGCGCCGGCGCATATGGATACCGCCGTTGATATAAGGTTTGAGTGAACCAAAGCCATGACCCCGTGATATATTCCGAGAACCGCCGCGCCCATGACCGCCACGGCTATAAGCGGCTTTATAATATATTTTACCAGACCTATCTTTATGCCGAGATTTTTCGCAAGCACGCCGAAGCATATCGAAAACGATATTACTTGGCATACGATCGTCGATATAGCGGCGCCGTATATGTTCACGGACGGCTGACGAATCAGGATAATGTTCAGTATGACCTTGGCTATACAGCCGAAGATAAGACCCGTAGCGGGCGTGTAGACCTTGCCCATGCCCTGAAGCGAGCCGGAAATGGTCTGATTGAGAGCCGAGAATATAAGCGCCACCGAGCTTAGCTGCAAAAGATCGTATCCGAGCGAAGCGTTGGGGTATATAAGCTTGTATATAGGCTGCGCCAGCGTTATATAGCCGACGGCGCACGGAAGTATCAGAAGTATTGAGATCAGAAGCGAATAGTTGACCTTTGAAACGGCGTCCTCGCGTTTGCCAAGCGCCAGTGCCGAGGATATGGACGGCACAAGCACGGTCGCGAAGGCGATGTTTAAAGACAAGGGCATATTTATAAGCGTATCGCTTTTTGAAAGCATTCCCGCAAGACGGACCGCCTCGTCATTAAGCATAGCGGCAGTCGGATGCAATACAGCGGGATTATTGCCGTAAGCCGGTATGTACTCGGCAAACGCCGCGGCGATGCCGCGGGTTATCGTGGCGGTGTCGATGACTCTGTTTATCGATGTGATTATGGAACCGAGCGAGATAGGCACCGAAAGCATAAGTATGCTTTTCATAAGGCTTGCAGCGGTACGGTGTATTGTGGGGGCGCCGGCCGTTTCGGATATTTTTTTGTGTATGTCCTTTTTGTTTTTGGCGTAGAATACGCACAGGTAAGCGAAGCTCAAAACACAAGCCGCCGACGTTGCGAGATTTGCCATAGCCGCCATTATTTCCGGCGCCTGACCTACAGCCATAACGACGAACAGGATTGTGAGAGTGCATTTGAACAGCTGCTCAAGCACCTGCGATGTGGAGGTTGCCTTCATGTTCTGCATACCGACAAAGAAGCCGCGTATAACGGACGACACGCACACAAAGAATATCGACGGAGCCAGAGCGCGCATGGTGTACTGGACGCCCTCCATATCGAAGATGACACGGGCGATAAAGTCCGCGCCGGCGAATAGCAGCAGCGAGAACGCCGCGCCTATTATCGAAAACAGCAAAAACGCCGTTTTGAATATCTTGTAAGCGCCGCCGTAGTCGTTCAGCGCCACGCGTTCGGAAACCATTTTTGAAATGGCGTTGGGTATTCCGATCGAGGATATGGCAAGCAGCAGAGTATATATCTGAAAGCCCGCCGTGTAAAAGCCGTTGCCCGTGTCGCCGAAGCCGTCGATGTTGGTGATGACCATGCGGTACACCATTCCGAGCAGCTTGACAAGTATCTGTGAGATCAATATAATGGATACGTTTCCCATAAAAGAATGTTTCTTTGTATCCTGTAATTTCGCCATTTGTTAAGTCTCCTTTGACAGGCGGCGCCCGCCGCCCGGTATTTCACGATTCTATCCGTTATCTTATATACAGCCAAAAGCCGAAAAAGCCCATTATAAACGAAAAAAGTATTATCTGCGCCGCCAAAAGCAGCGGCACGCCTATATTAAAACGCTTTTTCAGCGTTTTGTGATGAAACACCTTCATGCCTATAAAGCCGCCCAAGGCGCCGCCCAGCATACACCGGCGCATAAGGCTTTTTTCGCTGATGCGCAGCTCCTGCCTTGTGGCGAGCTTTTTATCCTTGCCGAAAGCATGGAACGCGGATATGTTTATAATTATAATATACACCGTCACAAGAAGCATCGCCGTATAACACACAGTCGGATTCTGAAACACCTTTGTCACCGTCGGGAACGACGACGGCATCGGCACCGACAGATCCGACACGGACAGGCTTTGTATAAAGCCGCCGACAGCTTGTACAGCGGCGCTTATGCCCTCCGTTATATAAAACCATACGAGCGACAGCACATCCATGACCTCCGCGAGTATCTCCGATGATCTGTCCATATAGATCTCTCCGTTTCACGCCGCGCTTAATGAAAGGCGGGGAATTGAATAAGTCCGACAAAACAATTTATGAAGGACTTATTTGATTACATAATTATATATGTACTCATTATACCTCACTGCGAAACAAATTTCAAGACGCCGGACAAACTTTTTAGGATTTTATTTAACTTTTTTCACTTTGACGCCGGGTTTTACGGCAATTCGCACAACAACTGCCCCGCAATAAATAAAAAATCATTCTTTTTTTATGAATTATGCATTTTTGATGTTGACAATTGAGCTGTTTTTTTATATAATATTTAACAGACAGATAAAAGGATCTGTTTTTTAAACGGTCATCCAAAGAAGGAAATTTGATATGAAATTACATAAATTGATTTTAAAGACGGCGGCATTGACAGCGGCGGCGGCTTTAACGGCGGCGGCTTTGTCCGGCTGCGCGTCCGCAGGCAAAGAAAAGGTATACGCTTTCGTGGCGAAGGACATTTCCAACCCTTATATGGAAAAGATGTTTGACGGCTTTAAGGAGGCGTGTATCGAGGCGGGAGCCTCGGCGATTTATCGCGGCCCCGAATCGACTGCGCCGGAGAAACAGATTGATGTTATCAAGCAGCTTATCGACCTTGATGTGTCGGGCATAGCCGTAGCGGCGAACGACCGCGACAAGCTTGAAACGGTGCTTAAGGACGCGATGAAAGCCGGAATACCGGTGATCTCCCTTGATTCCGCCGTGAACAGCCGGTCACGCAGCCTTCACGTCCAGCAGGCCGACCCCGAAACCATAGGACGCAGCCTCATCCGCTCAGCCGCGAAAATCGTAAACGGCAGCGGCGGCATAGCGATCCTTTCCACCACGCCTCAGGCGACCAATCAGGATCAGTGGATACAGTGGATGAAAAAGGAGCTTGAGGAATATCCCGAAAAATACGCCGGAACTCCTCTTATAAAAATAGCTTACGGCAACGATGAATCAAAGCAGTCCGACGCCGAGACGCGCGCGCTGCTGAAAAATAAAGACGTAAAGGTTATAATAGCGCCCACGGCTGTAGGTATGCTTGCCGCCGCGAATGTTTTGAAGGAGACCGGCTCCGATGTGAAGCTCACGGGCCTGGGAATGCCATCGTCGATGCAGTCATATATAGAGGAAGGCATATGCCCGGAGATGTATCTGTGGAACATCTCGGACGTTGGGTATCTTGCCGGACACGCGCTTGAAGCTCTGGCGGGGAAAAAGATCACGGGCAAGGAGGGCGACACATTCGACGCCGGAAAGCTCGGACAAAAGTCCGTAACCGTATCGGCTGACAGCGGCACCGAGGTGGTTTTGGGCGATCCCCTGTTCTTTAACGCGGAAAATATAGCGGCGATGAAGGATATTGTAGAATAGAAATATATTGCATAACAATAAAAAACGTCCGGACGTATTGACTGTATATATACGATCCGGACGGTTTGTTTTGGTATTAGTTGGCTCTTGATATAGTTTCTCCCAGCAGCTTGCCGGCGCAGTATCCGATTATGTCCTTGCGCGTGATGATGCCTATGAATACGCCGTTGTCATCCACCACGGGAACGAAATTCTGGCTTGCCGCGATGAGAAACAGATCCTCTATGTCGGCGTTTACGCCTATAGGCTCGTGCCAGCGGCTCAGATCAAGCTCCGTGACATTTCTTTTCTCCATTTCCTGCAAATCCATATTGAAACGGTTTTTCAGCGTGCGCAGGAAATCTCCCTCCGTGACCACGCCTACATAGCGTCCCTCTTTATCAATCATCGGTATCGCCGTATATCCGTGATATTCCATTTTTTCAAGCGCCTGACGTATGGTGCAGTCCTGTCTGATATAAGCGACGTCTTTTTTCGGCGTCAGAAAAAACAATATGTTCATAAATCCATAGCTCCTCTCTTTATGATGTTATGTCCTCACGTCCTGTTATCCTATAAACAAAGTATAGCATTAAATTCAACAAAAATCAATGTCTTTTTTATGAATTTTTTGTAAAGTATATAAATATGGCGGGAGCATTTAAGACAAAGTAAAAACGACGTCCGGAAGGGCGCCGTTTCTGTGAGGAATTATTCAAGTTTTAGTCGTAAGCAAATTTAATTATATACCGCTTTCATCTCATATCGGATACATTATATCACATTCTTTTTCTTTTTGCAAGGGTTTTTTTAAAAAATATTATTTTTTTAAAAAATTTAATATCGCGGAAGCGGAGAATGGCTGAGAGGAGGAAATCCGCGCAGCGAATCCGGCCCGTATTGCTGACAAGCGCGCAGAAAAAACCGTAAAAATTCCCCGTTTACCTATTTACAAAACGGCAATTTTG
>CAZCZR010000022.1:0-23235 GCA_964503455.1 uncultured Lachnospiraceae bacterium
TATACTCCAAGTCCCGAAAGGAGGTGAGATGCGACGCTTATTTTTCACGTTATCCTCCATGCCGCCTTTAGCGGCTAAAAAATCATTATAGTTATCTTTTATTAGTTGTCTTTTACTATATTATATCACATAAATTTTCCGTTTTCCATATATAAATTTAAAATTATATGTTAATTTTAAAAAAAACAAAAAAATTATTCCTGTTTCTATTGCTAAAACCGAAAAAATCTGGTATTATATTAATATGATACAAAAATGAACGACAAAGGCGCCGGCTTCGTCCGCAAGGCGGGGAATATCCGCCGCGCCGATTTATATAAAAGTCTTACTAAAACAAAATTGAGAGGTGAGAAAACGTGACTATAGACGAAACATGGAACATCGCCGCCGAGGAACTTCTTTCGGAGATAACCTCCGTAGCCAATATATATATAAAGGATGTGGTGCCGCTGTATTTCAAAAACGACACCTTTACGGCGGCTGTTTCCATGGGAATAAGCAAAAATATGCTGGAGCTTCGCTATCGGCGTATCATAGAAAAAGCGCTTTCAAAGCAGTACGGCAAACGCGTTGAGCTGGAGCTTGTTGTTATCGAGGACGAGGATGAGCTTTTGAAGATAAAGTCGGCGGCATCCGCTCCCTCCTCTCCCAAAAACGAGGTCCTAAGCGATATTCTCGACAACGGCATAAACCCCAAATTCACCTTTGAAAACTATGTCGTAGGCTCGTCCAACGAATACGCCACAAACGCCGCCATAGCCACCGCCGACAATCCCGGCAACAAATACAATCCCCTGTTTCTGTACGGCAACTCCGGTCTCGGAAAAACACACCTTATGTGCGCCATAGGCAACAGGATATTAAAAAACGCTCCCGACAAAAGCGTTGTATACGTAACGTGCGAAAAATTCACCAACGACTTTATCACCGCGCTGCGTGAAAAGACGGTTGACCAGTACAGAAAATATTACCGTACCGCGGACGTGCTTCTGATAGACGATGTGCAGTTTATAGCAAACAAGGAAGCGACTCAGGAGGAGTTTTTCCATACCTTTAACGACCTGCAAAACCGCAATAAACAAATAGTCCTGACCTCCGACAGAATGCCGCAGGATCTGGTAACGCTTGAGGACAGGCTTCGCACCCGATTCGGTCAGGGACTTACTATCGACATCTCGTCGCCTAACTATGAAACGAGAATAGCTATACTTCAAAAGAAGGCAGAGCTTCAAAACGCCGTTGTTCCGCCGGAGGTGCTTGAATTTATAGCCGAGATAGTTACCTCAAACATAAGAGAGCTTGAAGGCGCGCTTTTAAGCGTTATATCCCTCGCGGATATGAATTCAATGCCTATCACGATAGAAACGGCGCAGGAGGCTTTAAAGGGCATAACCTCAAAGCAGCACACCGTAAAGCTGAACGCCCCGATGATAATAGAAAAGGTGAGCTTTTACTACCACATCACCAAAGAGGAAATGATCGGCAAGCAGCGCACCAAAGATCTGACGCTCCCGCGTCAGGTGGCGATGTATCTGTGTAAAAAGTACACCGCCATGAGCTACGTTGCCATAGCCAAGGAATTCGGCAACCGCGACCGCACCACCGTAATGCACAATGTTGAAAAAATAGAGCTTGACTTAAAGACCGACGATAAATTAAAAACGGATATAAACAGAATATCAAAGGATCTGAAGGAATAAAAAGCTGTATAAACCGATGGATAAGGCGTTGATAAAAAGAGGATATTTTTTCTAAAAAAAGTTATCCTCATCCTTCCACACCCGATCCACGCCTTTTCAACAGGAAACAGGTTTACAAAAATTTCCCGAAACAAGCGAGGAAAATAATGTTATTCAGCGTATCCACGCCCTTATGATTATTACTGTTATTTATATATTATTTACTGTACGTGCGTACGAACGTACGTTATAAATAATATAAATGTTGATAACCCGAAGGTCAGATTTACAAGGAGGAACAGTATCATGAAATTCAGCTGTGAAAAAACAGCTTTAGCAGAAGCTGTCAATATAGTACAAAGAGCGATAGTTTTAAAAAATCCCAATCCCATTCTCGACTGCATAAAAATAGACGCCGACATGGACGGGCATATAGAGCTTACCGGAAACAATCTGGAGCTTTGCATCGAGTACAGCGGAACGTGCAGAGTTTTCGAGCCGGGAACGATCGCTTTAAATTCAAAGATATTCGGCGAGATTGTAAGACGTCTGCCGGACGGTATAGTAACAGTGGAGATAGACGAGAGAAACAATGTCACCACCATTACCTGCGGAAGCAGCGAGTTCAATATTCAGGGAATGTACGCCGAGGAATATCCCTCGACTCCCGCGATTGAAATACTTTACTCCTTTACCCTGAAGGAGCAGGAGCTTAAAAACATTATCAGAAAAACCATACCGTTTACCGCCATGTCGGAGGGTTCCAAGCCGGCGCAGGTGGGAGTGCTTTTTGAGCTTGAGAACGATGACCTTACGGCTGTGTCGTCCGACGGAAAGAGACTTTCCGTTATAACGCGCAAGCTTTCGCAGACGATTTCGAAAAACAAGTTCATACTTCCCGGCTCCACCTTAAGAGAGCTGATAAAAATTCTCAAGGATGAGGACAACGAGATAAAAATCATGGCGGCATCGCGCCACGTTTTGATAGACTGCGGAAATTACAAGGTGTTCACAAGGCTTGTGGACGGGGAATTTCTGCGCTACGCGCCTATTATTAAAGCTCCCAACACCATTTTCGCGCACGTTAAAAACAGCGTCATAACCGAAAGCCTTGAACGCGCGATACTTCTTATCAACGAGGATGACAGCGGCAAGGATATAAAGATCCCCGTCCGATTCAATATCGGCGATGACAGGATCGAGGTATCGTCCATGACCGCGAAGGGCAAGGTGTACGACATAGTTCCCGCCAAGACAGAGGGCAGCAGCCTGACTATCGGCTTTAACTGCAAATTCATGCTTGATGTGCTTAGAGTGTGCGACAGCGAGGACGTAACCATGGAATTTTCCGCCCCGACGGGAGGCTGCTTTATCAAATCCGGCGATGAGGAAGGAACGGAGCTGTTTATGATCCTGCCGGTAAGACTTAACGGGTAAGCTTTCCGTATTCAGGGCGGGTAATATCCGCCGCTGCCTTAGCAATCAATATAAAAAGAGAACGGGTGAAAAAATGAATATCAAAACCATAATCAATTACGAGAACTCGGAGAATACTTACATCGTATGGGCGGACGGGGAAACAAAGTGCATCGTTATCGACCCCGGCTATAAGGACGCGCAAGCTATTATAGACGCTGCGGCGGAGGAAGGGCTTGCGATAGATTATATATTTCTTACGCACTGTCATTATGATCATATCCTGTCGCTGGAGCCGCTGCGCGAAAAGACCCGCGCGGCTTTGGTAACGTCAAGATGGTGCAGCGTGAACATAGGCGATCCGTATATAAATCTGACTTCCTACGCTGTCGAAGCTCCCATATCGGCGAAAAAGGCAGATGTCATTATGTCCGACGAGGAGGAAATGCGCTTTTGCGGCTTGCGGATAAGATGTATTTGCACGCCCGGTCATACAAACTGCGGCACCTGCTGGCTTGCGGATAATGAAAATCTTTTCTCCGGCGATACTCTTTTCTTGAGAAGCGTCGGCAGGTGGGATCTGCCTACGGGCAATCATTCCATGCTTGTACGCTCCGTAAAAGAAAGGCTTTATGTCCTGCCGGAAAATATCACCGTCTATCCAGGGCATGGCGATCCTACCACGATAGGCTATGAAAAACGGTATAATATGAGCGTTGACGCTTCAAATTAAGGAGATTCAATGTTGATTTTTTGCAATAACCGCGGAAAAGAGGTCAATAAAAAGCTTGAGATATTTGCGCGTTCGTATTCGGATAAAAACGATGAAACGTTAATTTTCTCAAGCTTTGAACGTTTTAATGATAAAATTACCGCTTATTCGCAAATAAATTACGGATATGACTCATATTTCGGCGAATATTCAATTATGCGTGAAGCGGGTGACGATGAAGCGTTACTGAAAAGAATGGAGGAGTCGGCGGAGGTGCTGGCTTTTCTTGAAGCGGCGCGCGGGATAAAGGATATTGAGTTCCCGTGGGGATCTTTAAGCGGAATACGTCCGGCGAAAATGGTTCGCGGACTTTTGGACAAGGGCATGAGCGGGGACGAGGCGCGCGCTTTTATGAAAAGAGTGTACGCGGTAAGAGATGATAAAACAGAGCTTGCCCTGCGTGTTGCCGAAAACGAAAAGAAAATACTTTCGGGCATGAAGGAAAATTCCGTAAGCCTTTATATAGGCATACCCTTTTGCCCGACCAGATGTATGTACTGTTCGTTCGTGTCGGCTGATATGAGAATCAGCGGCAGATATATGGACGAATTTTTTCGGCTGCTTTTAAAAGAGGTTGAAAAGACGGGAGAGCTTGTACGCCGGGCGGGACTTTCGGCGGAAAATATTTATATCGGCGGCGGCACGCCCACGACCTTAAGCGCGGACCGGATAGCGGCGCTTTGCCAAAAGCTGCATGAGTGCTTTGACCTTTCGGCGATGAAGGAGTTTACTATAGAGGCGGGCAGACCTGACACTATCGACCGCCCCAAGCTTATGGCGGCGCACGAGGGCGGCGTTACGCGCATAAGCATAAATCCGCAGACAATGAACGAAAAAACGCTTGAGCTTATAGGCAGGCGGCATACGCCGGAAATGATAAGGGAAGCCTTTGAAACCGCGAGGGAGTGCGGCTTTGACGATATTAACGCCGACCTGATAGCTGGGTTGCCGAAGGAGAAGCCGGAGGATTTTTACCGAAGTCTTGACGAGGTTATAAAGCTTTCGCCGGAGAATATCACGGTGCATACGATGTGCTTAAAGCGCGCGGCGGATCTGAAAAATTCGGGACTGCGGCTTACCATGGCAAAGGATGTGGGAATGATGCTTTCCTACGCGCAGAAGCGCATGGAGGAGGAAGGCTTTGAGCCGTACTATATGTACCGGCAGAAAAATATTTTAGGCAATCTTGAAAATGTAGGCTACGCGCGTCCCGACAGGATGAGCTTTTACAACATCAATATCATGGAGGAGGCACAGACGATAATCGCCATGGGAGGCGGCGGCAGCAGCAAGATAGTACGCGGCGGCAAGATAGAGCGCGTGTTCAATTTCAAGGATCCGGCGGAGTATATACGCCGGTTTGACGAGATAATAAAAAAGAAGGAAGAAATCATGAGGAAGCTGTAGGGGACTGAAATCCCCTACGACAAAAATATAAAAGCGAGAGCCAAAAGCAGGAGCTTATCATCGCAGCCGTCGGTGAGGAGAGCGAGTATTACCGCTCCCAGGATTATATCATCGGCGGCGAGTCCCGACAAAAGACCGTTGTTAGAGGAGGATGCCGGCTTATTTCTGTGCGCCGCCTCCGGCGGGGAGGGAACCGATGGCTTTTCGCTTTCTTTTTTATGTACCTCATTCGGCACAGCCCTTGGCAGGTCTTTATTTATATACGGCATATCGTTATAACTGTAATACTTTCTGTACATACTACCCCGTTCACTTTCCTATTAACCCGCCAAGACGCGTGAGATTGAGCATCCTGAGCGCCGAGTCTATGCCCTGCTGTCTGCCGCTTCGCATATAAGGACGCAAAGCCATTAAAAGCCTTGCCCTGTTATCATCCGGCGGAGTGTTCAGCTCCTCCAAAACGCCTTTTATTTTTGTAATATACCCCAAGGCCGCCGCGTCTTGCGGCAGAGAGGACGGGACGGAAGTATTTTCGTTTCCTTCGCCGCCGCCCGAAGCCAATGCGTCAAGCGCGGTCTTTATCTTATCCTCCGCGCCGTCGCCCAGAAGTCCTTTCAAGGTATCCTGAATATCCATATTTTAACACCTCTTTTTTCGGTTTTTCATAAATACTTACAGCTTCTTTATCGCCCTTATTATCTCATCGGAGCTCATGGAGGAAAATTTGGCAAGCTGTTCGGGAGAAATGCCGTAAAGAGTCTTTTTCAGCTGCTCCTCGCTGACAGAGCCGAGACGCTTCAATATCTTGTTCTTATCGGCATTGGAAAGACCCGACTTTACTTTATCAGCTTTTTTAGAATCTATTATCCCCCGAAGCTTTTCTTTGCGCTCTCCGTTTTCCATACCGGAAATCGCCGAACCGATTATTTTGTTTATATCATTATTGTTCATATTAATCTCCATTCCGCCTTTAGGCTTTCTAAATCCGTATTTATTAATTTATAATACATCCTATGCAAAGGACTTGTACTTGTTTAACATAAACTTTAATTCTGCGCCAGCCTGACCAATATGCACAAAACGCACCCTATAAAACAGTGCATTATGACGAATTAATTTTTTTAAACGAATATCCGTTAAAAAATTATAAATTTTACTTGAATTTCATTCGGTCATAGTGTAAAATAGAATTAAATATTTAAAGAAGGGAGTTGTTTTTATGAAATTTAAAAAAACTTTATCCGGTATCATAGCCGGCGCTATGCTTGTCACAGGTATAACGTTTACGCCCGTTTCTTTAGCGGCGGACGGCGACCCGGTGGCACGCGTGGACTTCGACACCTCCGAGAATTACACTCTTAACGGAAACGCTTCTCTTATTGAGGGAAGGGACGGAAACGCCCTGTCGCTTGACGGCACATCAGGCTCTTATGCCGATGTGGACGCTGTCGGGGACGCGCTGGCGAAGGTTGAGGGTGACTTTACCATAGGAGTATGGGTAAATCCCTCGTCTATAACCACATGGAGCCGTATATATGATTTCGGAAACGGTTCCTCCGGCACGTATGTATTCCTTACGCCGTCAAACGGTTCTTCTCCGCGTCTTGCGGTTACAACGAACAGCATCGCCGGAGAACAGCAGCTCGATTCCGAGCAGATGCTTACAACGGGGATATGGCATAACATAACTATCACAAGAAAAGACGACACCACAATTTTCTATACCGACGGCGTGCCGACAGGCACCACCGCGTCGCTTGATTACAAATTCAGCGAAATAGGAAAAATGCAGAATTACTATCTCGGCAAGTCGCAGTTTGACGCCGATCCGTATTTCAGCGGAATGATCGACGATCTTGTTATCTATGACTACGCGCTTGACGAGAAGGCTGTACAGGATGCCGCTGCCGAGGCTTACGAGCGGATTAAAAAAGCCGCTATCCTCGAAAATAACTGCTATGTAGCGGATACGGTATTTAAAGACAGTGACGAAAACGAGCTTTTCGCGTATGAGGAAAAGGAAAGCCTTTATATCACCGACAAGTACGCCGAGAACGGAAAAGCGGGATATACCGTAAACAATATACTCGCGTCGGAAGATGACTTTTACGATATAACAGCCTATGCCGCGCAGTACGGCTCCGACGGAACGCTTAAGGCGGTTACGCCGTTTTCTCATAAAGACGTCGATTGGACGGAAGAGGTCACCGATACAAGAAACGTAAGCTTTGACTATACTCCCGTATCTGACGCGGAATCGGTAAAGCTTGTTGTATGGGATGGAATGGATCCCGTATCGGAAACTCCGGCGGGCGACAGCTATATTACCGCAGAGGTCACGGTTGAAAACGACACCGCCGCAAAGGGAAATGCGTCGGTGGCTCTCGCGGCAGTGCTTGACGACGGAAGCGAGATAGCTCTCGCGGCTTCCGATCAGGCTGCGATTGATTCGCTTGATAAAAATATATTCACCTTAACGGCGCGCACATCGGATATACCCGATAACGTATCAAAGCTTATAGTAAGGCTTACCGCCGCCGAGGGTACGTATGACGCGGCAACGCTTTACGCCGGTATTACCGCGCCTGTAGCGGCTCCCGCCGACTCGAACACCACAACCAACGGCGCGCACGATCCGTCGATAGTAAAGTTCCCCAATGACGATACGTATTATGTATATTCGTCGCACCACCTGATATTTACCTCGAAGGATCTTATCAACTGGACTAAATATGATTTCACTGATATAGACGCAAAGGACATCTCGCCCAAGACATACAGCTTTATATCGTCTAACTACTCCAACACCACGATGAACGGCACATACTGGGCGCCGGATGTTATTTACAAGGAGAACGACGATCATCCGTATTGGGCGTATCTGTCGCTGTCATGCGGTCTGGGCGGAAGGAACTCGGCTATAGCGCTTGTAAAATCCGACAGTCCTCTGTTCTGGGCGGATCCGAACGCCGATAATGTTGATATGGGCGTTGTATTCGCAACAAAAGAGAACAGCAGCTACAAGACAAACGCGATTGATACAAATATTTACACCGACACGGACGGAAAACAGTACTTTATATGGGGCTCGTTCTGGGGCGGCATACAGGCGGCTTCGCTTAAAGAGGACGGCTTTGTGGAAGGAATAGACTACACAAGCGACGCTACGATACTTTCAAGCTGCCAGAACTTCGGCACGTCCGTATTCACGCAGAAAAGCGGAGTTGCGGGACCTGAAGGCGCGTGGATGATTAACAGCGGAGATTACCGCTATATGTTCACCTCCTACGGCTGGCTCGGCTCCAACTACAATACAAGAGTCGCAAGGGCGCCTCTGTCACAGAAATTCTCCGATAATACGGGTACACAGCTCACAGACGCCAACGGCGTTGTAATGGGTACGCAGTACACCGCCGGCGGAACGACAAAGGACAGAATCACCGGCTATAAGATGATAGGCTCCTACCGTCTTGGTGACGGAACGATGACAATGAGCTACGACTCCTCCAACGGCGATTATTACTATGAACGCTCCCAGGGCGACGCTCATGTATACTACGGTCCCGGTCATAACAGCGCTATAACGGCTCCCGACGGCGAAACATTCTACGTTTCGCATACGAGAAAGGACGGCGTAGAGGGCGCGGCTACGCTTCAGGTAAGAAAGATGCTCTTTACGGCTGACGGCTGGCCTGTAGTATCGCCTGTTACATACGCGGGCGAGAAGGAGCAGGTTCTCCCCGAAGAAATGCTTTTGGGAGAATATGACCTTGCGTCGGTCGGACAGACAAAAATGGAAGGCACACAGATAAATACTGGCACAAACTCCAACAGAAACTATGACCTGCCGGTGGTATCGTCAAAGGTTACTTTGAACGCGGACGGCACCATGGCGGACGGTCTCGGAACATGGAGCTTTGACGGCGATCACACCGTAACGCTTACGTTTACCGATGACGGCGATACATCAAAGGACGAGTTTTACAAAAACGGCGACGTTATGACAATGTACGCGCTCTACGGCTACGACAAGGACGAAAAGCGCCCCGTTATAGCTCTTACGGGAACGGATCAGAATCATATAACGCAGTTTGCGACAAAGCCCGTTTCCAACACATTTAAAACGCCGCCTAAGCAGATAGAGAATACCGAGCTTGTAAGTATCGCAAAGAGCGCCGGCGGAAATCCGGAGCTTGGCTTTGACACAGACGGCAATATTCTCTACGCGGGCGATCCGGCGGCGACAGTTGTCGGCGACACGGTATATCTTATAGCGGGTCACGATACGGCAACCGATGAAAGCTACGTAATGCCCGAATGGGTGCTTTACACCTCGAAAAACCTGACCGATTGGGAATATAAGGGTCCGGTACTAAAAGCTACCGACATTTCATGGAGAAGCAACGATACCTCGGCATGGGCGAGTCAGATGACTCCTTACACCAATAAGGAAACCGGCGAGACGAAGTATTATCTTTACTTCTGCACATGGGACAAAACCTCATCGGGTGCGCAGTCGATAGGCGTGGCTGTGGCGGATAATCCGGAGGGACCGTATCAGGACGCTCTGGGCAAGCCGCTTATAAGCGGAAGCTTCACCACTCCCGAAACAAGCAACTATAACGACATCGACCCGACAGTGCTTATAGACACGGACGCGGACGGCACGGAACACCGCTATCTTGCGTGGGGCAACGGCAAGTACTATATCTGCGAGCTTAACGAGGATATGACCTCGGTAAAGGACATTGACGGCGACGGCGAGATTATTATGCACAAGGACGTCAGGGAGCGCACGATAAAGTCGCTGCCTGCGGATAACTGGTATACAGAGGCTCCATGGCTTTACAAGAGGGACGGAAAGTATTATCTGTTCTACGCTCAGAACTGGCGCGAGGAAATGGCTTACGCTATGTGCGATGAGCCTATGGGACGCTACGACTTCAAGCAGATAATCATGGCGCCAAGCTCTACGGCTAACACGAATCATCCGTCGGTTATAGACTTTAACGGCAAGACGTATTTCATATATCATAACGGCGCTCTTTCAAAAGGATCAGGCTTTAGAAGAAGCGTGTGCATACAGGAGCTTGAGTTTGACGAAAACGGATATGTATATCCGCTGACGGAAACCTCCATAGGTCTTGACGGCACGGCAAGCGTTATCAAGACGCAAAACGGCGAATATGTATCGCATATAAGCTTCCGCAATTCAAGCTCGGACGATTCATATCCTATCGAAACTCCCGTTACGGTATCGGGAACGGAATCGGGATATGACACGGCTTGGGAAATAAAGCCGGCAAAGGCGGTTCCCGACGGAGAAAACGCCGACTACTATGTTTCGATACAGTCCGTAAACAAGCCCGGTCTTTACATAAAGGCCGAGGACGGCGGAGCTGTACTCACCCAGGACGATGACGGCAAACAGGGTTCTGCCATGACGTTTAAGACGGTAAAGGGAATTGACGATGAGTCGGGAGTATCGTTTGAAAGCGTTTCAAAGCCAGGATATTATCTGACCGCATCGGATACGGGTATTACCGTTTCCTCAACGGGAACGAACGCGACGTTCTATATAGAAAACGCTACCCAGAAGGATACCTCGGTAATATCGCCGGCGGATCCCGAACCGGATCCCGAAGCGGGAGATGACGTTTATAACGACTTTGAGTCGGCGTCAACAGGCGATGTGATGACAATCGGAACAGCGGATCAGGGCGCGAATACAACTTTAACGGGTCTGAATCTTTATGTTGGAACGAGAACCGGTGGAGGAACCACCACAACAGGTCATACTATCGAGGCTTCAGCCGGAGTTGACAACTCAAAAGCATACGTTATGAAGAGCGGCAGATGGGCAAATTCAAACAGAGGTCCGAGATTCCAGCCGGTAACGCCTCCTATGCCGAACGGCTCCACGGTTACGTGCGAGTTTTCGGCGAAGCTCGGCTCCGAAGGCGAGCTTTACTGGGGCGACTCCACAAGCACTATGGGAACGAACGATCTCACCGGCAAGCTTTCGACTACGGACTGGACAAAAATTAAAGTCACTATCTATAACGACAGCGACACCTACACAAGAACTATATACGTAAACGACGAGGTTATCTCATTGGATTATGTAAACACCTTCCCTGTATTCTGGGGCAAGGTCAGCGACACAACCACGGACACATATAAAACGTATATAGATAATTTATCCATAACCACAGTCGAGGCGGCTGAATAAGAAAATATTAAAAGGACGGGCATCTCGTGTGTCCGTCCTTTGTTTTGTTTATTTCCTTATTTCCGATCGTTTCCTCATTTCCGACCGGCGTCACTGCTCGAACTTATGTACCCGAAGCTTTGCGAGGCGCATTTTTTTGCCGCCGGAGAGAGTCAGGACACAGTAATCCGCGCGGTTTTCATCGGGCGGGAGATGTATCTCATCGGACGAAACGGGCAGCGTCACGTCGCCGCTGTGCGTTTTGGCGGATATTTCCGAAAGGTAATGCGTGCCGTCAAGCGCGATCGTCACGCCGCTGTCATCGGAGGTCACGGTGCAGCCCTTGAATATATCGTTGTTCACATAGCTGTAGCAGCCGGCGGCCGTGAGTGCGCACATCACGCATAAAAACGCCGTCAAAGCCGTTTTTGCCGATAACGCTTTTTTGTTTTCCGAGGATTTTTTACGCATCACGAGCGCGCATTTTTCGGCGGCGAAGCAAAGTGTCAGAAGCATGGGAACGTATATATCGAACATCAGCCGCTTCCCGACCTCCGCAAAAAGTATCGTCACTACAGCCACCGCAGCCGCCGCGAGCGTCATAACAACGGCATTTGCCAAGGAATCTGTCAGGGAGCGTTTGCGCGCAAGCGCGAATACGGCAGCCAAAAGGATCGCAAAAGCCGAAATGTGATACGCGCACAAAAGTCCGTTCTCGCTGATGTAATACCTGTCAGGATAGTTTTTGTAAAGCATTGCCGCCGCGTTTTCGCGGTTCACGTTCACGGCGGAGTAATAGGAGGCATAGCCGTCGGCGAAATAGTTTTTGTATTTTGTTTTCAGAAAATACCAAAGACGGTCCGGCTTTGAAACGACCTCGGATACAAAGCGCGACAGTATACGCACGCGGAGCGATGATTGGATCGAGCTTATCTCGGATATGTCGGCGGGGTTTTCCTTTGCGCGAAGCTCCCACAGACGGTGAAAGTCCGAGGATATATCGTCAAAGCCTTCGGTATCGTAGCCGGAGTAGGTGCAAAGTCCCGTGTCCTCGTCCTGCATACGCGTGCCAAGCTCCAAAGACCATACGGCGGCGGAGCTGTTCAGTCCGGGATAAGGGTACAGATCGGCGGCGTAGAGTAATGTTCCGAGTCCCGCCTTCGCGCCTATGGCGGCAGCGGCGATTATTATCACCGAGGCAATGTTTTTTATAAGTCTTTTCGGCTCATGCTCCGGTAAAAGCCCGTAAAACAGAGCGAATACAAGCAGCGCGCCGAATGACGTGGGGCGAAGTATATACACCGCCGCCGCGGGAAGTATGCCGGCAGCTCTTATCCATAGCCGCTCCTTTGAAAAAAGCATCAGCGCCAGTGAAAAGAAGCATATCACCGGCAGATATATGTACGGGGCGGACAAAAGCGTAAACGGAGCGAACGCGGCGAATACATACATCGCCGTAATGCGGCTTTCCCGCCCGAACATATTAGCCGCCGTTTCGGCGCACGAGAACATGGCGATAAAAAGCATAAAAGCGTTTAAAACCCTTGCTCCCGCCTCGATGCCGCCGAAAAGCAGCATAAACGGATAGTACATAAAAAGCGTCAGCCGGTTAGCCGAGGTAAAGGTCAGATACGCCGCCGCGTACTCCTTAAAGCCGCCGAGATTGTGCATCTGCTCGGCAAAGCCGGATATGTCATAAGCGTCATGGGAGGGACTGTACGGCACGGCGAAAACGTATATAAGAGTAAGCAGAATCGGCGGCAGATATAAAAGCAGCGCCTTTTTTTCGCTTGCGCGTATGCCCTTGGCGGCGGCTGACGCAAGCACGGCGGATAAAAAAAGCATAGCCGCCGTAAAAGCCGTAAAGCCCGCATTGATACCGCACACCTCCGCGCGGCCGCTGTTTACGGCGAAAAACACGCACACGCCCGCCGACCATGCGGCGAGTATCACGCACATTATTATCGGAAAAACGGTCTTTTTCACGTTGAGCCTCCATATTATATAATATAATTGTAATTATACCACAGAACAAGGGCAAAATCAAGAGATTACTTATAAACAATCCACGGCGGATCACAAGCAAAAACATCGCAATCTGCGCCGAAGCCTTACCAACAAACCGCACCGGCGCCCTATTCAGGGGTACATAGGGGAGGAACGCCCCTATGCGCCGTTACGGAAGTATTATCAGCCGCTTTACTGATCCAGATCGTAATCCGGAGCCTTGGAGGTTTTTTTGTAGACGCTTAGGGTATTGTCATCCTCCAAAAGAGCGAGATATATCTCGGAGGGATCGGAATATTTCTGCCGGTCAAGCTGCTTTTGGAGCCATGTCATATCGCGTCCGGCGGCGTTTAGGTTGTTTTTTAAAACCTTGCCGTCGGAAATAAGAGCCGCCGCCTGCCGCCGCTGCACCGGCTTAAGACCGAGATCGGCGGGATTTACGGGACGCCGGTCCTCCTTGGGTATGACGGAGAGCTTGCCGCTTTTTTCAAATACAGCCGTTTCTATATCGCCGAGACTGAAATACCCCTGCTCGCGGCACATGGTAAGAAACTCGCTCAGCTCAAGCTTCGCCTGACGGAGATTGTTCTTGAAAATAGTGCCGTTGTCCATCAGTACAAGAGAGCGTCCGTTTAGGAAGCGGCGGCATTTAAGCGATTTTCGGCATATGAAGTCCACCGCGAGAGTTGCGGCGGCGTATAAAAAAACGGCTATTATCGGCTCAAACCCGTCCGGACCGTTTCCTGTGGCGATCTCCGCGCCGATAGAACCTATCGTTATGCTGTTTATATAATCAAACATACTTAGCTGGGACATCTGCTTGCTGCCCATAAGCTTCGTGGCGGCAAACATTACTAAAAACGATATTCCCGCCATTAAAAGAGTACGTAAAAAATTCATCTAAAACACCTCGTATATATTATTCCGTTTGCGCGGCGGATATTATACAAAAACAGATATTATTTATATAATAAAACTATTGACAAATATGTAGGAATTTGCTATAATAATTATAAGAAAAGAAGTATAATTTTGTGAATTTAAACGTATTATACGTTGAGGCACGGTATTCCCGAAGCTATGCCGCAGGATATGGCGAAAACAGCCCGTCGGAATACCCGAAAAGGAGGTTTTTGTCATGACCTATGAAGAAATATTCGCTAAAGTAAAAAAAGACGTTGAAAAGATCGACGCGTCGGAGGTAATAGGACATTACGCATTCCAGTTTAACATTACGGGAGAGGGCGCCGGAATATTTTATATTGAGATAACGGACGGGACCATCAAGGCGGAGCCGTATGACTATTTCAATAATAACGCCAAGTTTACCGCCACGGCGAAGGATATTATCGAAATGGCGGAGGGCAAGCTTGATCCCATAACAGCGTTCACGCTCGGCAGACTTAAGATCGACGGAAACTTCCAGCAGGCGCTGATACTTAAGGATCTGCTTATCAAATAATATCCGCGTATAAATTTCTCCTTACAGGGTATGATAAATATGCTGGTATACGGAGTATTTTCAAAAAAATACCCGCAGCGTCACTATCTTTTAAGGAGGAGAATACTATCATGGAATGTAAGGCAAACGAATCGATCAAATGTACGGTAAGACAGTGCAGAAATCACTGCACATCGAAGGACTACTGTTCGCTGAACGCTATTTCGGTAGGCACTCACGAGGCTGACCCCACGGAGTGTCAATGCACTGACTGCAACTCGTTTGTACTGAAGTAATCGGAACCGAGATCCCCGATACCGCGAAAACGGCTTCGGGGATATTTTTATTGCGTTTAAAAAGCAATAATCCGTACCTTAAAAAGGATATGAGAAAATGGACAAATTCAAATACAGCGCCGACAATAAGCGCTATCACACATGGAATTATCACCTGCGCCGGAAATTCGGCTGTAAGGTGTTCAAGGTCGCGTTAAACGGCGGCTTCACCTGCCCGAATATAGACGGCACAAAAGGCTATGGCGGCTGCACCTACTGCTCCGGCTCCGGTTCGGGAGATTTTGCGGGCGATCCGTCGCAGAGTATAGTAAATCAGTTTGAAAACGTTAAGGCGAGGATGCTTTTAAAGTGGCATGACGCGAAGTATATCCCCTACTTTCAGGCGCATACCAATACATATGCTCCGGCGGAGATTCTTCGCGCGCGATTTGAGCCTGTGCTTGCTATGGAGGATGTTGTGGGTATCAGTATAGCCACCCGCGCCGACGCCTTGGAGGAGGACGCTCTCGATTATTTAAGCGAGCTGAATGAAAGGACGTACCTTATTGTCGAGCTGGGACTTCAGAGCGTGTACGACTCAACCGGCGAGCGGATAAACCGCTGCCATACATACGCTGAATTTTTGGAAGGGTATGAAAAGCTGAAAAGGCGCGGCATAAACGTATGCGTGCATCTGATAAACGGACTCCCCGGCGAAACGCGTGAAATGATGATAGAAAGCGCGCGATCTGTCGCGTCATTAAAGCCTCACTGCGTCAAGCTGCATCTGCTCCACGTACTGAAGGACACGCCCATGGCGGCGGAGTATTTAAACGGCGGATTCGAGCTTTTGACGATGGAGGAGTATGTGAGCATCATAGCCGATCAGCTTGAGCTAATGCCGCCGGAAACGGTCATACAGCGTCTTACGGGCGACGGCTGCCGCGACACGCTTATAGGCCCGTTATGGAGCCTGAAAAAGTTTGTCGTGCTAAATTCCATCGACAAGGAGCTTCTCCGCAGGGGAACATTTCAAGGAAGCAAATATATAAAGCGGTAACAGCCGCAAAAAGGCTCTAAGCGTTACAAAAAAAAAAGGGGGCAGCCGTAATGGCCGCCCCAACGAAATACCGAATTTATTATTTTGACATCTTGCTTAAAAACGCCCTTGTGCGTTCCTGTTTAGGATTGGCGATAACGTCCTCAGGAGCGCCTTCCTCGACGATTACGCCGTCCGCCATAAAAATAATCCTGTCCGAAACCTTGCGCGCAAATTCCATTTCATGAGTCACTATGACCATGGTCATTTTTTCGGCGGCAAGCTCTTTTATTACCTCAAGTATCTCGCCCGTAAGCTCCGGATCGAGAGCGGAGGTAGGCTCGTCGAAAAACAGTATATCCGGCTTGCTTGCGAGTGCGCGCGCGATAGAAACTCTTTGCTGCTGCCCGCCCGAAAGCTGGTACGGATATGCGTCCGCCTTATCGGAAAGACCCATTTTCTCCAAAAGCGCCAGAGCCTCTTTTTTCGCCTCGTCCTTTTTGCGCTTCTGCACGCATACGGGCGCGTCGGTGATGTTTTTAAGCACCGAGTAGTGAGGAAAGAGATTGAAATTCTGGAACACGAGTCCGAACATCTCTTTCACCGAGGCAAGCTCCTTCTTGGAGGAATACTGCGCGGCTTTATCGCCGCGGCGGCATACCGCTTTATCCTCGTAGAGAATATCGCCGTTGTCGGCGTGTTCAAGCATTGTCGCGCATCTTAAAAGCGTGGATTTGCCGGAGCCGGACGGACCTATAACGGAGATGACCTCGCCTTTTTCCACCGAAAGAGAGATGTCTTTCAGCACAGGCTTTCCGTCGAAGGATTTTTCAAGATGAGAAATTGTCAGAACATTCATTTGTATCCCCTCCGTTAACGATAGTAATTCAGCTTCTTTTCAACCCTTTCCATGACGAATGCCACGAGCAGGTTAAACACGTAGTAAAATATTCCCGCCGCCAAGAATACAAGCAGATTCTTTTCACGCGCGGCGATAGCCTTTGCCACGGTGAACATTTCCGACACCGCTATGGCGAACGCCAGCGAGGTATCTTTTGTAAGAGTGATTATCTCGTTTGTAACGGGAGGAAGTATGCGTTTTACCACCTGGGGGAAGATGATCTTAAAAAACGTCTGTATTTTGCTGTAACCAAGCACCTCCGCCGCCTCGTACTGTCCGGCGGGCATAGATTCTATGCCGCCGCGGTATATCTCCGCGAAATACGCGGCGTAATTTATCGAGAAGCCGACGATCACGGCGATAATGCGGGAGTTTTCGCTGTTCGCTATCCCGAACAGATAGTACGGTCCGAAATACACCACCAAAAGCTGAAGCATCAGCGGCGTTCCGCGCATGATCGATATGTAAAGCTTTGCGATAAGCTGTATGGGTTTGATTTTGGACATTCTTCCGAACGCCACGATAAGTCCGAGCGGAAGCGAAAACAGAAGCGTCAGGAAAAATATCTCCATTGACGTGAGCATTCCGCGCGAAAGCTGTATTAATATTGTTGAAAATGACATGGTATTATCTCTGTATAGCCGCGGGAGCTGCGCCGATCGGCGGCAGGACCCTGTGTGTATGGTAAAAAATCAGGGGCGGAACGCTCCGCCCCATTGTAAGCCTAATTACTTGCCGAGGATAAACGAATCTGTCAGCGAATACTTTTCGCAAAGCTTGCCGTATGCGCCGTCCTCCGCCATTTCAAGCATAGTCTTTTCGACCTTGTCGCGAAGCTCGGTGTTGCCCTTTTTGAAGCCTACGCCGTACTGTTCAACCGAGAGCTTATCGGAGAGGATCTCGAAATTGTCCTCTCTGCCTTCAATCTGGTAGTTAGCCACGCCTATATCCATAGCGATAGCGTCTATAGCGCCCGACTCAAGATCCATGAACGCCGTGTTGTAGTCCGCTACCTCAAGCAAATTTTTGAAGCTGTCCTTAAGAGCGATGTTTTCGGGAGTTTCCTCGTCCGTAAGCGCCGCCAGAGCCGACGAGTCCGCCTGAACCGCAACGGTCTTTCCCGCAAGATCCTCTTTCTTTGCGATGCCGCTGTCCTTTGCGACAATGAACACCTGCGAGTTGTCCATATAAGGCTTGGTCCACTCGTAGTCGTTTTCTCTGCCCGTCATGGTGAAGCCGTTCCAGATACAGTCGATAGAGCCGGAATCAAGCTCCATATCCTTTGAATCCCAGTCGATCGGCTTTAAAACGATCTCCCAGCCGTTTCTCTTTGCGACCTCCTCGGCAGCCTCGATATCAAAGCCGGTAAATCCGCCGTTTTCGTCAAGATAGCCGTAGGGCGGGAAATTCTGGTCAAAGCCGACTGTAAAGGTCTGCTTTTCTGCGGCAGAGCTTGCAGCTGTTTCGGTTTCCTTCTGATCCTTTTCGCCGCAGCCCGCAAGGACACTCATGCCCATAACAGCCGCCAGCGCGATCGCTAAAATCTTTTTCATAGTTTTATCCTTTCTTTTCCTGTTTTAGCGCACTAAAGCGCCTTATTACTATATTATTGTATCATTATATCGGAGTAAAGTCAAGTGTTTTTAAAATAAATTTCACGGCGCTGCGCAATTCGGGATAAAGTATATAAGCATGAGCGAAGGAACGCTTATTCCGGCAGCTGTTTTGCTTATTGTACGGATATAAAAAAACCGACTGCCCTGCGCAAACAGGACAGTCAGCCGGACAGAAGGCTTTTATATTGCTTCAGATCGCCTCGAATATATCCTTCCATTCCGATTTCACGGTTTCAACTCCCGTTTCCGAAAGCCAGTCCTCGAAAAGATCCATTGCTACGGTTTCGGTGGGGTAATGTCCCGCGTCGATGATACATATGCCGTCAAGAACGCCGTCTATGGCGTTGTGATATTTCATATCGCCGGTAATCATAACGTCCGCTCCGAGCCGCCGCGCTTCGGGGATAAGCTCCGAGCAGCTGCCCGAGCCTACGGCGGCGCGGTGTATAACGCGTTTTGGATCTCCCGATACCCGTACAAACGGCGTGTGAAGCACTCTTTTGACCTTTTCGGCAAGCTCGGCAAGCGTAATGCTTTCGGGCAGATCGCCTATCCGTCCGAGTCCCGCGTCCATGCGAGGGGTATGGCGTTCTATAATATCGGTATTCCAAAACTCGAACATATCCGCAAGCGCGGCGTTAATGCCCTCCGGCGCGGTGTCAAGGTTGGTATGCGCGGCATAGAGAGTTATATCGTTTTTGATTAGGATCTCTATCATCCTGCCCTCCGCCGTTGAGGTGTCTATCCGCTTTAATGGGGAGAAGAACACGGGATGGTGCGACACTATCATGTCCGCGCCCTTTTTGACGGCTTCCTCCGCCGTGACAACGTTTGCGTCAAGGGTAAGCAGCACCTTGCTTACCTCTTTTTCGGCGCACCCGCACAGAAGTCCCGGATTGTCCCAGTCATACGCCAGATCCAACGGCGCTTTCCGCTCTATGGCGGCGATTATATCTTTAGCTTTTATATTCATGGCGATTACCTCTTACTCGTTTTGAATCCTCTCTGTTTCTTTTAACAAAAACTCATATTTTTCGATACGCTCCGGCTCGGGGCGGTTCGATTTTTTAAGACCCGTGAGGATCTTTGTAAATTCCCTGCGCTTTTTGTTACAGAGCGCCGTATAAAAAGGATGACTTTTGAGATAATAAGGGATATGATAATATATTTCACGCTCAAAAGCCGCGCCCGCGCCCTTATGGGCCGTGATCACGTTATACACCTTATATCCCTCGCGGGCGATGTCCTCGCCCGTGATCTCGTAGCCGTTGGAAAGCAGATACTTTCTCAGCTCATACTGGCAGCTCATCGGCTGAAGAACCAGAGCGTCCGCCGCCTTGGCACATTCCTCCGACTCGGTCAGAAGCGAACGTATCAGCTCGCCGCCCATGCCCGCTATTACGATACAGTCGGCTTCGCCCGTTTCAAGACCCGAAAGCCCCGCCGCAAGACGAACCTCTATTTTTTCACCGAGACCGTACTTTTCTATATGCCGCCGCGCCGCCATGCACGGCCCGGGACGTATATCCGAGGCTATCACCCTCTCGGCGCGCCCGTCCAGGATAAGACGTATCGGCACATACGCATGGTCGCAGCCTATATCCGCGGCGGTGCGGCAGCTGATTTTATTTACTATACATTCAAGTCTTGGTGTTATCATGCCCTGATTTTGTCCTTTACGGTAATTTTTTATGTCAACCTGCGTTTCGGGAGGCGCGGACGCCTTTTAAACAACTTTTTATCCACTTAATCCACACCCTTAACCCCTTATTTTGCGCATTTTAAAAGAAGTTATCCACCTTATCCACGGAGTTATCCACAGCACGGACGTTTTTTCCCCGATTGAAGCCGGAGCTTTAAAAAATGAGGTTTTAAGCCATTATCGGGCGGTTTACAAAAAATTATGCCCGTCAGAGGAAAATTTTTCATAAACAGGTTGACTTTGGTGTGCATAACTTGAGGCATAACGTGAACGGTTTTTAAAAAACCGCATAGGGACAAGCTTTTTTATACACCGGTTTTTCGGAAAATTTATTCACACGGTGTGGATAAATATGTGAACAAACGCCTGTTTTGTTACAAAGTGTAATATCTGCGTAATATTAATGGTAATTACAAAAAGCCTGTCAGTTGCCGCGTGTTATCCGTGTGTTTCCGCCCATATAGGGAAGAAGCGCATCGGGAATGGTAACGCTGCCGTCCGCGTTTTGGAAGTTCTCCATTATTGCCGCCACGGTTCTGCCCACGGCGAGTCCGGAGCCGTTTAAGGTATGCACAAAACGCGCCTTATCCTTGGGGCTGTCCTTGAAACGGATATTGGCGCGGCGCGCCTGATAGTCCTCGAAGTTTGAGCATGAGGATATTTCCACATACCTGTTATAGCTGGGCATCCACACCTCAAGATCATATGTCTTTGCCGATGAGAAGCCAAGATCGCCCGTGGACAGGCATACAACCCTATAGGGGAGTCCCAGTCCCTGCAAAAGCATCTCGGCGTCATGGGTAAGACTTTCAAGCTCCGCGTAGCTGTCCTCCGGACGCGAGAACTTTACAAGCTCCACCTTATTAAACTGGTGCTGACGTATAATACCGCGGGTATCTCTTCCGGCGGAGCCTGCCTCCGCGCGGAAGCAAGCGGAATATGCCGCGTACTTGACCGGCAGCCTTGTGCCGTCCATGATCTCGTCGCGGTGCAGATTCGTTACGGGAACCTCGGCTGTCGGGATAAGGAAAAAGCCGTTGTTGACTACCTTGAACGCGTCCTCCTCAAACTTAGGCAGCTGACCCGTACCCGTCATCGACTCTCTGTTTACCATATAGGGCGGCTGAATCTCGGTGTAGCCGTTGGCGGTGTGAGTGTTGAGAAAATACTGGATCACCGAGCGCTCAAGCCTTGCGCCGAGACCCTTATACACCGTGAAACGCGTACCGGCGATTTTTGTGCCGCGCTCGAAATCAAGTATGTCAAGGTCGGTGCCTATATCCCAGTGCGCCTTAGGCTCAAAATCGAATTTTCTCGGCTCGCCCCAGCGGCGCTGCTCAACATTGGCGCTGTCATCAACACCCTCGGGAACGCTCTCGTTCGGTATGTTCGGGATCGAAAGCATATACTTTCTAAGCTCCTCGTCAATATTTCTGACCTTCTCATCGTCCGCCTTGATAGCCGCGCTGATCTCGCGCATCTCGGCAAACAGAGCCGTCGTGTCCTCGCCGGATTTTTTCATCGCGGGGATTTTTTTGTTTATCTCGTTCTGATTCGCCTTGCGCTGCTCAACATCGGCAAGTATCTCTCTGCGCTGCTTGTCAAGCGCGATCGCCGGCTCAATGTCAAGCGCGGAGTGCCTTTTGCGCAAAGCCTCCTTTATTTTTTCGGGATCCGTTCTTAAAAGCTTAATGTCTAACATGGTATGTTCCTTTCATATAATGTGGTTTTATTTTGTGTAATTATGATTAAAATTTTGTGTTCCCCTGTAAACCGGCGTTCGCAGGGGGACGGCGCTTTGTGATACGCCGTCAATCCGATTCCTCCGTAAGAGTATCATAAAATATCTTCTGATCGCCGTTTAACGCGTTCGGACTGACGGAGGCGAGGATCTCGCGGGCTTTTTTCGTGTTGCCCGCCTGAATATAGGCGTTCGCCTGCATGAGCAGAGAGGAGAGATTATTCTCCGTCTTAAGCGCGTTATTTTCGTTTTGAAGTATGTCCGCATTGGTGACAGCGGCGGCAAGATCCTCTTTCAGCTTGTCCCTCTCGGCGGTGAGCGCGGTTTTTTCCTCCAAAAGGATTCTGTTCTCATCGCTTAGAGCGGAGGTCTTTTCCGAGATGCTTGCATCGGGGGCGATAGTTTCCGGCTGACTGTTGCGAACATTGCTCTGACCGAAAAACGATATTATTATCAAAACTATAGCTACGGCAAAAATCAGTCCGCCGTACAGGAACAGCGATCTGTTGCCGTTATTATTATTTGAGTTATCCATTGCAGCCTCCGTTTAACCCACTATGGCTCTTTCAAGCGCGGATTTCTCCTCCTCAAGAAGGTATATTCCCGAATTGCCGCCTTTAATCTCTCTTATATAAGTATTGCATGAGTTGTGACCGTAAAGCGAGGTTATTATGATACCGTCGTCGTTCGCGTTCAAAAGCGCGACAGAAAAGCTCAGGTTGCCGCTCACGTCGTCATAAGCGTCAAAGTTGGTAACGCCTATCTTCGACAAGCCGCCGTTTATACGCGCCTCGCACTCCGATATACGCTTCATCACCTCAGGGTTCGAGTTGTCAGATATAGTTTGCGCCAGAGCGTCCAGCTTATCGTAATAGGAGCGAAGCTCCCCCGTCAGATCGCCGTCCTCCGCGTAATCGTACAGGGCGTTTATCTTTGAGCTGTTTACGATATTCAGCACAAAACAAACGATTATCAGCACCATGATGACTAGCAGCGCGCCTATAATAAAAATATTGTTGTCCATAATT
>CAZCZR010000023.1:0-22452 GCA_964503455.1 uncultured Lachnospiraceae bacterium
CCGTTTTCGCGGCGACAGAGCTTGCAAAGCGTCCGGAAAACAAAGGCAAAATTATTGTTGCACTGCTTCCCGACACGGGCGAAAGATACCTATCCACACCGATGTTTTCGGAATAAGCTTACTGAATTTAACGTTGAGGTGTTCATAATGAAAAAAATTGCTTGCATATAAAGAGCAAATTATTATGACAGCCGAAGAAGAAATATTCTCCTTCGGCAGCCTTGGCACGGAAAATAATTCCTGTTGCCGTATCGCTTACCCACAATGCATAGACGGTACGGTATTTAAGTAATCAATTTATATCGGTAATATGAAAAGCGGCAGAGGCTGTATTGATAAATACCCTCTGCCGTTTTGTTTCAAATTATATAGTTGTTTGAATAGCTTTCCCGCTGCCGATCCAAGACGTCCTGCAAGGTAATGCCGTCAAGATAATCGTTTATAACCTTGTTCAGGCCCTGCCAGATCGGGAGCGTGGCGCACTCGCTGCTTCGCTCGCATTGAATGGGGTCTTGGTCAAGACAGGCAACAGGCGAAAGACTGCCCTCTGTAAGCCTGAGAATTGCACCGACTGTGTATTTATCCGGCGGCTTTGCAAGCATATATCCTCCCTGAAAGCCCCGATTGGTTTTCAGCATATCCGTCTTGTTAAGGATAGGTACGATTTGCTCTAAGTACTTTTTTGATATTCCTTGTCTTTTCGCAATATCCTTGAGCGCGATAAAACCGTCGTTTTGATGCTCCGCAAGATCCAATAACATTCTGAGCGCGTATCTCCCTTTCGTAGATATTTTCAACGCTATCACCTCTTTATACTATAATAACATATGTTTTATAGGTTTTCAAGAGAAATATCAAAAGACAATGTTAAAATATGAATTTTTACAGTTTCTTTTCCTTTTCCGATACGACCGCTATATTTCGTGCCGGAACTGACTTGCCCCTCCATGAAAAGGCTCTGGCGCCGTATACGCGCCGAAACTCCCTGTTTGACATATCCTCCGGGATAGTCAGCTCGGTTATAAGGTCTGAGCAAAAAGCCGGTATACGGGACTTTTGCGCGTTTATATTATGCGGGCAGACCTCCTGGCAGACATCGCAGCCCCAGACAGTACCGGTCTTTTTAAGAAGGCTCTTTTCCTCGGCTGATAATTCTCCTTTTTTTTGGGTGATATAAGAAATGCACTTCTTATATTCAAATCCGCCCTCCGGCGAAAGAGCCCCGCCCGGACACGCCGCCGCGCATTTGCCGCAGTTCATACAGCTGTCCTCCGACGGCTTGTCCGGCTTCATAAGGCAGTCGGTCAGTATCCAGCCTATAAACGTGTACGTGCCGTAGACAGGATTTATCAAAAATCCGTTTTTTCCGTAAAAACCCAGTCCGGCACGGTGTGCCAGATACCTTTCATTCAGCGGAGCGCTGTCGCAAAATTCCATCGCCGCATATCCGTTCTCCGCCAAAGGCGCAGCCAACGCCCGCAAATACCTTCTCATTACTGCGTGATAATCCTCTCCCCCGGCATAGCGCGAGATATTGCCTTTAGGCGCACCGCTGTAATACGGCAGCAGGCACACAATCACCGTTTTTGCGCCGGGCATTATGGCAAAGGGGTCAACACGCTTTTTTATGTCAGGCTCCGTCATAGGCACCTCACCGCGCTTTTTAAGAGCCGTAACAAGCTCGGTGTACACCGCAGCATCGGTGAAGCCGACTTCGCTGACGCCAAGCTCCTCCGCCAAAGACAGGATCCGGTGCTTCATTTCAGCGTTAAAATTCATACAAGCGCGTCCAATGCGTCCATATAAGCATCCATGTCATGCACTCCGACAAGCTTGTTTACCTGTTTGCCGTCCTTGAAAAAGATCACGGTGGGTATGGACACAATAGCGAACATCGCCGCGATGTCGCCGCAATCGTCAACGTTCAGCTTGCATACCTTTACTTTGCCATCGTACTCTTTTGCAAGCTGCTCCACCGTCGGCGCAAGCATTTTGCACGGTCCGCACCATGACGCCCAGAAATCCACCATCACAGGCACGTTCGATTTCATTACCTCAGCGTCAAAATTTTCCCTCGTCAGTGTTATTTCCATTAATGTTTCCTCCTATATATCAGTCGTCATAATACTCCGTTTCATATATCTTCTGCCAGCTGTCATACGCATCGTCTGACACCTCGGTCTTTTTAAAGCCCTCGGCAGTCGGCTCGAAAGCGTAGTGCTTGTCCTCGACAGCGTCGGCTATATCGGTGAGAATAACCGTCTTTGAGTCCTTTTTTACAACCTCGATCTCAACCTCGTCATTGTAAACAACGCCGCCGAACAGAGGATAGTATACCTTATGCTCTCCGCCCATATCGACCTCAATAAGCCAGCTGTTTCTGTCCTCAAGCTCCGGCACGCCGTCTATGACCTCTGCGGAAGTATAGATTGTAACAACGTCCTCTTTTCCGTCACCGTCAATGTCGCCCTTGTACACGTCAGCCTCGCTCATTCCTCCGTCAACAGAGCTTACGGCGCTTGCCGTTATTATGGAAGGCTCGGTTTTTTGAGCGGGTTTTTGCGACACAGCCGCCTTTGTGACAGGCTGTTCGGTCACCTGCTCGGACTGCATGGTCTTTGAGGTGTTATTGCCGGATTCCGTGTTCTTGTCTGCGCAGCCCGCCATGGCTGCCATAGCCGCGATCAGCGCCGCTGTTATTAGTATTTTCTTCATAATGCTTTTTATTCCTTTCATTAATTATTTATGTCAGTGATTCTTTAAAATCTACATATTGGGTCCCATTGTGTATTGCCGTGACTCTGCCGTTTGTAAGATCGGCAAGTTCCTTTTTAAAGCGGGCGGTTTCTTCTGTGACGGTGCAGACCGTAAATACAACATTCGCTCCGTACCCTGTGTCCGCTAAAAGCCATCCGCCTGAAGAAATCATGTATTGCAGTTTCCCTGATAAATCATAGGAAGCTTCTATTTTTAAAACATCGCAAAGCACCCGCTTCACTATGCCCGCGTTTTCAAGACCGAGCCTTGCGGCAAGGCTGTACGCCCTTACAAGACCGCCCGTGCCTAAAAGCGTTCCGCCAAAATACCTCGTCACCACCACAGCCGTATCGGTTATGCCCGGCTTTCGGATAGTGTCAAGCACCGGCATACCCGCGGTGCCGGACGGTTCCCCGTCATCGGAGTAACGGAAAATATTGTTCTCGTCAATAACATAGGCATATACGTTATGACGCGCATCGGGGTATTGCGAACGAATCCGCGCGAGAAATTCAAGCGCCTCCGCTTCCGACGCAGCCGGACTCACAGAGGCTATAAAACGCGATTTTTTCTCAACGATCTCCGCCGTACCCTCATGCGCTACCGTTATATACTCAGTTTTTTTTGACATGATCGGTTATTCCTCTTTAATATATTCACGTACCTTCGCGTACATCTGCGCGTCAACGGATACACTGATCCTTGTGCCTGTGCCGATGTATTCCTCGGACCATACCTTGTGATCCTTGTGCAGTTCGCTTATAAGATCGCCCCTTGTATACGGTATCACAGCGGTGACGCGGCGCTTTTTGCCCGGCGCGGCTTCGGCTAAGGCTTCTATCAGAGTGTCAAGACCGCGTTTGTATTTTGCGGAAATCTCAACTGTCCGGTCATAGCCTTTTAAGCGGGGCAGCACAGCCTCCGAAGGGAGCAGATCGCATTTGTTGAACACAGCTACAGACGGCTTGCCGGCTGCGCCTATTTCCGAAAGCACCTTTTCAACAACCGTTATCTGATTTTCACATTCGGGATTTGACACATCTATGACGTGAAGTATCACATCGGCCACAGCCGCCTCTTCAAGCGTGGACTTGAACGCCTCCACCAGATGATGCGGCAGCTTTCTTATAAATCCAACGGTATCGACAAGCAGTATGCGCCTGTTATCGCCCAAAACTATTGCCCTCGAAGTCGGATCAAGTGTTGCGAAAAGCTTGTTTTCGGCAAACACTCCGGCATCCGTAAGAGCATTTAAGAGCGAGGACTTGCCCGCGTTGGTATATCCCGCTAAAGCTGCGGTCACAACGCCGTCCTTTCTGCGCCTTGCGCGGATCAAATCGCGGTGCTTTTTCAGCTCACAAAGTTCATCCTCCAAAGCGGCTATGCGCCTTCTTATATGACGGCGATCGGTTTCAAGACGCGTTTCGCCCGGACCTCTTGTGCCGATACCCGCGCCTGTTCTGCTCATCTCGACGCCCATGCCGCGAAGTCTGGGAAGTCTGTATTTAAGCTGCGCAAGCTCGACCTGCAGCTTTCCCTCGCCGCTTTTGGCGCGCATTGCGAAAATATCAAGTATGAGCATGGAACGGTCAAGCACCTTTACTTTCAAAAGATCCGTGATATTGCGAAGCTGCACGGGCGAAAGCTCGTCATCGAATACAACGGTGTCAGCCTCAAGCGCCGCGCACATTTCTTTTAGCTCCTCAAGCTTTCCTGCGCCCATATACGTCGCCGCTTCAAGATCAGACTTGTTCTGCACCATAACGCCCGCAACCTCGCCGCCGGCAGTCTTTGCAAGCTCGCCAAGCTCGTCCATCGACTCATCCGTGGTGTCGTAAAGAGCGTCTGCGCACCCTGTATGCACTCCCGCAAGTATTACGCGCTCCGCGTTTTTTTCTTCCATGGCAAAACCGTCCTTTCAAAATATATTATACACTCTTTTAGGTGATTAGTCAAGCTAAATTTATTCCCCGTTGCACGGAGTAAATTCCAAGTGAATTCTACAGCGGAAAAGGCATCGGATGTTACTCTGAGCCGTCGTTTGGCGATGCGCAATATAACGGATAGCCGGACACAGCCTAAAAGAGTGTAAGCGGATGCTGCTTCCGGCAAAGTCCGGAAAGAGCCGTGTAAATACGATAAAGCCGCATATAAAAAAAGCGAAACATTGTCAAAAGACCGTTTCGCCAAGCGAAGGAGTTATGTATTTTTTCTCTATGTTTTTGCTGCCCTTTCTTCAGGACTTTTCCTGTATCGCGGCATAATTTAAGACCCCCAGTTTGATATATTTATCATATATCACTTGGAGGTCCGTTTAGCTTTTCCGGTGTATCTTATAATCCCATTTTCTCAAGCCATGCATCCTGTTCTCTTTTTGCTTCCGTGCCTATACGCAGACCGCGTAATACATCCGGCACAAACTTTTTCTTCACAAAAATACATCTTAATGTCCTGTCTATCCATGCTACGGGGAGCAAAAGCTTTGACTTTTCCAAATACGGATAAGTATTTTTGAGCATCCGCACCGACGGAAACAGCGCCTTAAGCGCGTTTGAATCCTGACGAAGCATTCGCCCTATTACAAGCTCTCCTCCGCACTCTTTGCCGAATATCCCGTAATTCAGAATATATTCCATAAATGCCTCGGTGTTTTTTGTATGTACTTTTATCGGTGTTGTTACCCCGAAATATTTCTCTAAGGCGTCCAGAACATATTCAAACACCTTCTCTATGCCCAGCTCCTTTACCGATGCATACACCGTGTCAAAATCTATATCATTCCTTTTATTTTCAATTATCAGCGCAATATCCAAAAGATTTCTTATTCCGCATCCGCGTTCAAAAAAGTGCTTGGACATATGCGTTATTACATAGAACAGCTCATATGTTGGCTCCAGTACACGTTTTCCGCCGCTGTCAGTTACGACTTTCCCGCTGAGCTTCTTATTCCAGTAAGCGCTTTGATCGTCAAATTCCTCTTCCAAAGATATAAATACTTCCCAATGTGCGTCTGATTTGCTGTAGGTTATCAAAAAAGCGTTTTTCTCCGCCGAATAACCCTCAGCCTTGAAAATCTCATCTGCTTTTGGCTGCTCGCTTTTGTCAATCCATATATCAAAATCACCCATTGTGCGAAGCTCCGGCACGGGATACAGATCCTTGATCACGGAACCTTTAAGACACACCGGGCGTATACCCTGCGCTTTCAGCGCGTCAAGCATACGTTCGAGTTCGCAGAACCTTGCCGACATCTGCATCATCGTCATCATTCCGTAAGTCTTCCACGCATCCGCGTTTTCAGGCTGCTTCTCTTTCGGCAGTTTCAGCACCGCGTCCGATAAAAGTCCGGATATGTTCTGCTCCAATGCTTTGTCAAATATATATTTCCAGTCAACGCCTTCCGGCGGTTCCGGAGGGTCTTTTGAAAAGATTGCACAGTTTGCAAGCTCTGTCAGATATTTCTGAGAAACATTCATATCAGCACGCTCCGTCACGTTTCACCACGGCAGGGATAGTTTTCAGCACCAGCTTAATATCTGTCCACATACCGCGCTCCTGTATGTACTTCATATCCATGTCCATCCACTCGTCAAAAGATATATTGCTTCTTCCCGAGCATTGCCAGTAGCAAGTCAACCCCGGCTTCACCAAAATCCGCTGCTTCTGGTAATCGTTATACTGCTTGTACTCCCTCACAAGGCACGGTCTGGGACCTACTATGCTCATATCGCCTCTAAGGATATTTATAAGCTGCGGCAGCTCGTCAATAGAACACTGGCGTATAAGATTGCCGACCTTTGTTACACGCGGATCGTTTTCCATCTTGAATGCAGGACCGTCAGCCTCATTCTGTTCCTGCAGATATTTAAGCTCCTTTTCGGCGTTTTTGTGCATTGATCGAAATTTATACATTTTAAAAAGCTTTCGATCCCTGCCAACTCTTATCTGAGTAAAAATCGGGCTTCCTCCATCCTCTATTACTATTGCAAGCATCACAACAAGCATCAGCGGGGATAGAACAATAAGCGCCAAAAGCGAGCATATTATATCCAATACCCGCTTAAAAAAATCATATACAGGCTTATTCTTCGGATGTATTTTACTGTCTGTAGCATATGAGCTTTCAACAGCTACTGTTGTCATGTCAGTCTCCCCTCTTTATTTAACATAACTGTTTTATCTGTTCAGTACTGTTTATGAATATATAATATCATATTTCAAATTAAAAATCAATACAAAGACGTGATTTTTTTCTGAAAATCCTTTACATTTGTGACAAACACTATCAAATTATCATGATATAAGCATTTTTTTCTATTGTTTGTGAAAAGGAAAAAACCCCCCCCCCCCCCGCAAAATGCACATAAATTCAGTCTTAATTTTGTTAAAATTGACTAACAGACTGTTTGAACAAAAAATTTTATGTTTCTAAATAATATACATTTCATTGTCTGATTCAGTTTATATTGGCAAAGAATATTATGTCATAAATACTATATATCTGTATTCCCGGCAAAGCCTAAAGGAGCATTGTTTCGATTTGTTTCCCGCGTTTACACCAATAGCATCGGTTGTTGAGGAGAATGTTCTATGCACGAACAAGCATTAAAGCAAGAGAATCGGTTTGAAAAAAACCGACCCGCCAATTGTTAGATTTTTGTCTGACATTTGGGGGTCGGTTCATTTCACGATATTTCCGCCTAAATATATGCGGCGGTTAACTTAATAAAATATTATCAATATTCACAATGCCTGTAAGAACATTGCTGCTTCCCTGCATGGCAAAATCTTGCTTAAATACAATGTACGATACAATTGTATTTCCTGCAGTAACGCTTAATTGCGAGGAGCTTACCGTGTTACCCGCGGCATCGTATAGGGTTTTCGTATACGCTCCGCTATCGAAGGAAAGCTCATAGCGATACCATGTATCCGCTGTCAAGCCTGACACGGTATCGATAACAGTTCCCGCATCGTTTTGAATCTCCACATACGGGGAACCGCTGTTTGACGGGAACATTATATCAAACGATATTGTTTGATCTTCGCTTACAGGCTTTTGATTGTTCAGCGTGATGTACACCTGATTAAATGTATTCATATCATCATAAATGCCCGCGTTTACGCTCAGATATCTGCCGTCATTGCCTTCGGCGATCTTAAAGCCGTATGTATCAGCCGCGTACCAAGGCGCGCCGCTGGCCGCCGAGGATGTATTATATGTAATAAACTCATCCTTCAAACTCAGAGCCGAGCTGCCCTGCATAAGCATATTACCGCCGGTATATTGCGCATAAAAATCCTCGTCAAAGGTTACGCTGTCGCCTGTCTTGATTATTTCCGTATTTATGTTATGCTCCGCAGCATAATCATACGCCGTTGAATTTTCAAGGCAAGCTATTGTAATACCCTCCGGGAAAATATTATCTCCGTCCAATACAATATCCTTGCTATAAATATATATCTTTTCCAAACCGGAGCTTGAAAGCGCGCCGTCAGAAATTTGAGTCACCGATAACGGTACTACGATTTCTGTATCATCGCCGCTGTAGCCCTTTACAACATTGTTCTCAATTATAAGATCTGTTGTTACATTTACGGTTATTGTGTCCGTATATTCCGTGCCGTCAGCGCCTGTATATGTAATCGTTACCGTCTGTTCGCCGATATTCATGCTGTCAAAGCCTGAGATTTTATATCCGGTTACTTCCTTTTCGGTGCCGTCCTCATATATAAGCTTTACTGTCAGCGTGGTTTTATCAAACGCCTCGCCTACCTTATAGCTGTCCTTTGAGGTCTTTGCGGTTATACCGCTTTCGCCCGCTACGTTAACGGTATAATAATCCGAGAAGTCGAGATAATTCACTTTTATAGTCTGTTCGCCGGTTACAAGCGGATCATAACCCGATACGCTGTATGCGGAAATTTCTTTATCCGCCGCATCGCTGTATTTCCCTGTAACAACAAGACCGGACTTGTCAATCTCATCGCCGATGCGATATGCGGTTTTTGCGTTTGAGGTGTCAAGCTCTATTCCTGTCATTTTGCCATAGAAACGATCCTCGGACAGGTAGAATCCTATATGAGGAGGCTGATTGTACGTAGTCTGCTCCGCCGCGACGCCCATGCGGTATACCCTGTCATACATAAGCGACTTTATCTTATAATCGGTTTTTGCGGTTGTAGTGTAAATTCGCAGCTCACTGCCGTCATTTGTCGGATAAACGACCTCCTCGCGCCAGTCGCCGAAAAGATCAGCCTGAAGCGACGGGTTCGCTTTGGTGCCGTTTATTTGCGTGCAGTCGTTACCGACATTAAAAACAGACGCCATCTGTGTGCCGTTCCACGATGTAATATCTGTTCCGTTGAGCAGCTCGTCATATAAATCGCCGTCCCAGAATATGCGGAAATTATTGCCGAGTCCGTTAGAGGTTGAAACAAAGTCCGTGCCGCCGTTGCACTGATATGTGCCGATGCCGTTTATCTGATAATATCCGCCCGAACCGACATTCGCCATCATTCCTCTGCCGGTATCCTTTGTGTTGGGAACGTGGAACATGATTTCGCCGGTGTTCGCGTCTATGACGGACATACCGTAGTCAAGCTCTACTCCTTCCTCCACTACACCGCCCTCCTCGTGAACGGTGAAAAACTCATATCCCTCGTGCGTAGGGTCATAGTCGCCTATATGCAGCGCATCGCCGTGACCTCGGAAGGTACACCATCTTGGCTGAAGCTTATCGTTTTCGACCTCCATACACATCGCGCCTGAGATCACCTCGTCTTTGCCGTCGTTGTCAACATCGGCAACCGTTAAGTTGTGATTTCCTTCGCCCGCGTATTTTGCGTTGCCCGCCGTGTATCCGGGCTGTCCCGAAAGCGTGTCGAATATATAATCAACGCTTAATCTTTCTCCGTCAAAGCTTACGCCGGCGATGCCTGTGCGTCCGTTGTCGTGGTTATAATATCCTCTCCAATAAACCGCATACGGCTTCTCGCCGTCAAGATACGCGACGTCAGCGAGAAAACGCATCGAGCGGTTGCCGCCGTCGTTCTTTCCCCAGCATTTTACATTATAACGCGCTGTCGGATAGTTTATCGTGTCGATCGCCTCGCCTGTTTCGCCGTCGAAAACAGTTAAAAATTCCTGACCTGTCGTTACGCGTCCGTTATTCTTTTCGCGGAAATCCGCCGATGCGTTCTGTTCATCGGTAATGGAGTTTATCGAGCTGTCCGCGCTGACCCTTGATACATACTGTCCCGACGCGTCTTTCGAGCCGAGAGAGGTCTGGACCGTCATTTCGGCTTTACCGTCGCCATCGAAGTCATATACAAGGAACTGCGCGGTGTGCGCGCTTGAAAATACATTCTGTCCGAGGTTGATGTCTTGTTCCCACAGACGCGTTCCGTCAAGCTTATACGCGTTAAATCTTACGGTTCCGGAATAACCCGCGCTTCCTACGTCAAGCTCGTGAGATACAAACTTTACGACTATTTCATATTCTCCGTCGCCGTCCAAATCGCCCGCCGAGCAGTCGGTTGCCGCAAATGAATATGTATTTGAGTTCCCAGAGGAATCGGTTATGGTTTCGGCTTCGGGCAAAACAAGCGGGATCGAGAGGTAACCGTCTTTCATCATGACAGCGTTATCGGGGCCGCTGCCCTCGATCGGCGTCATATCCTTCCATATAAATGCCTTGTCAACATCAAAGCCCGCATCAAAGGTTGATTCGCCTGTTTTTTCTATGTCGAATACATTCACCTTGTCAAGCTCTCCGTTATTATATTTCGCGGCATAGACCTTTGCCGATTTGTCTATTGCATTTACGGTTATTTTGCTTCCGTCAATTGATTTAATTTCATTCTCCGGAGCTGCTCCGGATGGTACAACCGAATATATGCTTGATACGGTGCCGTCCTTGTCGATATAATTTGTTGTGTCGCTTTCCGTTGCTATTTTTTCACCGTCGCGGTAAATATCAAAGGATACGTTTGTTTCGCCGCTTCCGAAATAAACGTCCTCATCCTCCTGCAAACGCCAGCTCAGATATATGCCGTCCGACGTCGGCACGGCGACAAGTCCTCGGTTGAGTTCTTCGATCCATTCATTGCCGACGCTGTCAGTATTTTCATCGGCAAGCGCATTTGGCAGCGCCGCGTTTGAAAAAATAACCGCCGCTGATAATACACACGCAAAAAATACCTTACTCCTCATTGTGTTCTCCTCCGTTCTGTTCTTTAAAATTCCCACGGCAAATGACCTTCGTCAATATTTTTAGGGTTATATGCCGCTAAGTTTCTGTTGATTTTGTCAAGCAATCCTCTTAATTGTCCGGACTCCTCATCGGAAAATCCGTCAAACATGATATTGTCTACCTTATCAAAAATTTCTGTTCCTCTCTCAAGCATATTTATTCCTTTATCGGTGATGTAAATTTGCTTTATGCGCAGATTATCCGTATTCATCTTCTTTTCTATCAGTCCAGCCGCTTCGAGTTTTTTTGTGGACTGTGTTACCGCTGCGGGCGTAACGCCGAGCGCCTTTGCGATATCTACCTGCATACACCCAGGAAACCGGCGTATCTGCTGCAGTATCGGAACGTATTCCCATGAAATATCGGTCTTGGCTGCATATTGCTGCAAACAATTTCTTCTTAACAATCCTAAACATGAGATCTTGCTTACAATGCTTGTAAATTTGGTTGACATAAACGTTCTCCCGTTTTTATCTGAAAATTAAGTGCGTAACAGTTAACTACTTAATTATTATATGCTTAATTTTTAAAGCTTTCAATATTATATTGCGTGTTTTTTGTATAAAAAACAGATTAATAAATATGTTACGAAACGCGGCGTTACTAATTGCAGCTTATATGATCGAAGCATAAAATTAAATATGATTGCCTATAGGGTGTTGCATTTTCGGAAAAATGAGTGTATAATAACAGAAAAAGGCAAATTTTACATCCGCCGCATATTCGGCGGCGGGGAAAGGATACAATGAGATGAAGATAGGATTTATAGGCGGAGGAAATATGGGCGGTGCGATCGCCGGAGGAATAATAAGGTCGGGCGCAGCTGCGGCGGCGGACGTTACGGTATCAGATATAAGCGCCGCAAACCGTGAAAGGATGGCTTCGGAGTACGGGATCAAAGCGGTAAAAGACAACAAGGCTGTCGCGGCTGAGTCGGATATATTGTTTCTGTCCGTAAAGCCGAATATTATTTTAGGCGTTATTAAGGAAATAAGCGGCAGCATAAAGGAAGATGCTATGGTTGTTTCCATAGCGGCGGGAAGAAGCATAGGCGTCCTTGAAGAAGCCTTCGGCAAAAAGGTTCGCCTTATACGCGTGATGCCTAACACCCCCGCTCTTGTAGGCGAGGGAATGGCTGCGCTGTCGCTTAACAGCGAGGCTCAAGCGGAAAAATGCGCGGCTCAAACGGATACTGTAGTCAAGATATTTAACTGTCTGGGAAAATGCGAAATCGTGGATGAGAAGCTTATGGATGCGGTTACCGGAGTCAGCGGATCGTCGCCGGCATATGTGTTTATGTTTATTGAGGCTCTTGCCGATGCCGCCGTACAGGGAGGCATACCGAGGGATAAGGCGTATATTTTCGCGGCGCAGTCGGTGCTTGGAAGCGCTAAGATGGTACTCGACACCGGCAAACATCCCGCAGAACTTAAAGACATGGTCTGCTCTCCCGGCGGAACTACTATTGATGCCGTGGCTGTATTGGAGGAACGCGGCATGAGATCCGCCGTTATCGAGGCGGTAAAGGTGTGCATTGAAAAGTCGAAGTCATTGTAACGGTATTCCGCGAATATAAAACGAATGATAATTTGCTGCCATTGGCAAGGTTCTTGGCGATTGTAACAAATATATGCGCAAAAACCTTTATGAGACCCTTGCAAACAGCTTCCGCAAAAAAATCGGATGATGATAAAATATAAATAATTGCAAATTTATTCATTTAAAAATTGCGGAAATTTTGACAAAACCCTTGCAAAATTTTGTACTATGGTGTATAATATGAAGATACGCACCGAATATAAGGAAATATAAAGACCCGAAGGAGATTGCAAATGACCCGTGAAGAATTTTTAAAAAACGGTTTCGGCGTGTCCGCTAAAGCTTTGGCTTTGATAGCCGCCGCCGAGGATGAGACCGCCGTTTATATGAAAAGGATTGACGAAAACACAGAGCTTAATCAGTACAAGGTAATGAGCGCGTTTGCGAAGCACCGCGTATCGGAGGCGCATTTTGCCGCCACCACCGGCTACGGATATGACGATCTCGGCCGTGATACCCTTGACAAAATCTATGCCGATGTGTTTGAAGCCGAGGACTGTCTGGTGCGTCACAATTTTGTAAACGGAACGCACACGATCTCAACAGCGCTTTTCGCCGTGGCGCGTCCGGGCGATCTTTTTGTATCTGTCACGGGTAAGCCCTATGACACTCTTGAAGAGGTCATCGGCATTGCGGGAAAGTCCGGAAACGGTTCTCTTGCCGACTTCGGCGTCCGTTATAAGGAGATAGATCTCCTCGCGGACGGCACTCCCGACTATGAAGCGATAAAAGCCGCACTTTGTGAAAGCAAGGTAAAGGCCTGCATGATACAGCGCTCCAAGGGCTACGGCAAGCGCCCAACCTACAGCGCGGCGCAGATAGGCGAGCTTATCGCCTTTATTAAAGACATATCTCCCGACACAGTGTGTATTGTTGACAACTGCTACGGCGAGTTTTGCGATGATCATGAGCCGACATATTACGGGGCGGATCTTATGGCGGGATCGCTTATCAAAAACCCCGGCGGCGGACTTGCGCCCATGGGCGGCTATATCGCGGGAAAGGCGAGGTGCGTGGAGCTTGCCTCCTACCGCATGACCTGCGCCGGCATCGGACGTGAGTGCGGGGCAAGTCTGGGCGTGAACAGGCAGCTTTATCAAGGCTTTTTCATGGCTCCGCATATTGTGGGCGAGGCGCTTAAGTCGGCGGTGCTGTGCGCGGCTGTGTTTGAAAAGCTCGGCTATGAGGTTGAGCCGAAGCCGTCTGAGATAAGGCACGATATAATCCAGTCGATAGAATTTGGCAATCCGGCGGACGTTATAAGCTTCTGCGGCGGCATACAAAAAGGCGCGCCGGTCGATTCCTTTGTAACGCCGGAGCCGTGGGATATGCCGGGGTATCAGTCGCAGGTAATTATGGCGGCGGGAGCGTTCGTTCAGGGTGCGTCAATAGAGCTTTCGGCTGATGCTCCGATGAAAGAGCCTTATATAGCTTATATGCAGGGCGGACTTACCTACCAGTCGGCAAAACTCGGTATATTATGCGCGGCCGACAGAATTATGGAAAAATAATAAAAATGGTGTTGACTAATCGTCTGTTAATGTGGTATAATAAATAGGATGATTATGTACGGTAAACGGCGGAGCGGATACGCTTGGGGACGGATTTAACGCGTATCGCTTTACTTCGCAAAAAAACAACCAAACAAAAAAGGAGGAAACAGCAATTTGGCAAAAAAAACAAAACTGAAAATAATACCCTTGGGAGGACTGGATGAGATAGGCAAGAACATGACCGCGATCGAGTACGGAAATGAAATGATATTGATCGACTGCGGCATGGCATTCCCCGATGACGATATGCCGGGCGTGGACATGGTCCTAAACGACATATCGTATGTTGAGAAAAATTCCGACAAGCTTTTGGGTATATTTCTTACCCACGGGCATGAGGATCATATAGGCGGACTTCCCTATTTCCTAAAAAATATAAATGTGCCCGTATACGGCACAAGACTCACCCTCGGACTGGTGGAGCATAAGCTGAAGGAGCATGAGCTTCTCTCAAAGGTGAAGCTTGTAAGAGAGCGCCCCGGCAGTGTGGTAAAAGCCGGAAATAATTTCACCGTTGAATTTATCCGCACAAACCATTCCATAGCGGATTCGGTTGCTCTTGCCATAGGCACGCCGCAGGGCAAGCTTCTGCATATGGGTGACTTCAAAATAGACACCACGCCTATAGTCGGAGATGTTATCGACCTTACAAGAATAGGCGAGCTTGGCAAGGAGGGACTTTTGGCGCTTATGTCGGACTCCACCAATGTGGAGCGTCCGGGATACGCGATGAGCGAGAGAAGCGTCGGCGAGAAATTCGAGCAGATCTTCGCAAACTGCTCAAAGAGAATCATAGTTGCTACCTTTGCCTCGAATGTGCATAGGGTGCAGCAGATAATAAACGCTGCGGTCAAGAATAACCGAAAGGTTGCGGTCTCCGGACGAAGCATGGAAAATATTGTGGAAATCTCCATACTTCTCGGATATATGAAGGTTCCGGAGGGCGTTTTAATAAATATAGACAACATAAACAAGTACAGACCGAATCAAATAGTAATCATCACAACAGGCAGTCAGGGCGAGCCTATGAGCGCGCTCACAAGAATGGCGTACTCCGACCACCGCAAGGTGGAGATCACGGCAAACGATCTTATAATTATCTCGGCGACCCCGATCCCCGGCAATGAAAAATCCGTGTCCAACGTTATCAACGAGCTGTTTAAGATAGGCGCGGACGTTATATACAAGTCTCTTGCCGACGTCCATGTATCGGGTCACGCCTGCCGCGAGGAGCTGAAGCTTATTCTTGCCCTTACGCGGCCGAAATACTTCATACCGGTGCATGGCGAACACAGACATCTTATGCTGCACGCAAAGCTTGCCGAAGAAATCGGCATAGAGCCGAAAAACACTTTTGTTCTTTCAAACGGCAACGTTTTGGAGCTTGACGACAGGAGCGCGAAGGTGTCGGGAACGGTGCCGTCCGGCAAGATATTGGTGGACGGACTGGGCGTGGGCGACGTCGGAAACATAGTTCTCCGCGACAGGAAGCACCTTGCTCAAGACGGACTGATCATTATTGTTATAACGATCTCATCGGAGAATCACAAAATGGTGTCGCGTCCGGATATAATATCGCGCGGATTTGTGTATGTGCGCGAGTCCGAAAGCCTTATCGAAAGCGTGCGCGGCATAGTCGAGGAAAGCATCGAGCGCTCCAACGACAGACGCATGGCGGACTGGTCCACCATGAAAAACACCATAAAATCAGCCGTGTCCCGTTATATCTATGACAGGACAAAGCGCAGTCCGATGATCCTGCCGATCATCGAGGAAGTGTAACGGTCAAAATACAGCATTTGCATATACAACATCGCCGTATCAATTATTTTTCCGGATCGTTCCGGTGCGGCGGTGTTTTGTTTTGGAGGAAATAATGTGGAAAATTCATATCCGTCATCATGCGTTCTGTGTCCGAGAGAATGTAAAGCGGACAGAAGATCGGGAGCCGCAGGTTTTTGCAAAGCCGGAAATAAAGCGAAAATAGCCCGCGCGGCGCTGCATTTTTGGGAAGAGCCGTGCATTTCGGGCAAAAACGGCTCCGGCACGGTGTTTTTTTCTCACTGCACGCTTAAATGCGCCTATTGCCAAAATCATGAGCTGAGCAGCGGCGGCATCGGCATGGAATTAAGCGATGATGCTTTGGCGGAGGAATATCTCCGGCTTCAGTCCGAGGGCGCCGAAAACATCAACCTTGTAACGCCGACACATTATCTTCCGTCGGTGACCGCCTCCTTAAAAAAGGCAAAGCTGCAGGGACTGACAATACCTATAGTATACAATTGCGGCGGATATGAAAAGGCGGAGACGATCAGGCTTTTGGACGGACTTGCGGACGTGTACCTCCCCGACATGAAATACTGCTCCGACAAATATGCCGCAAAGTACTCATCGGCTCCGGGATATTTTGACACGGCAAAAAAGGCATTGGCGGAAATGGTTCGTCAATGCCCCAAAGCGGTGTTTAACGGGGAGGGTCTTATGCAAAAGGGCGTGATAGTAAGACATCTCATGCTCCCCGGACTGCTCTTCGACACCAAAAAAATCATAGATTACATTTACCGCGAATACGGAAACAGCATCTGGATCAGTCTTATGAATCAATATACGCCCATGGGAAATATCTGTAAATTTGCAGAGCTTAACAGATCCCTTCCAAAACGCGCATATGAGGACATGATAGACTACTGCGCGGAGCTTGGCATGGAAAATGTATTTATACAGGAGGAAGGAACCGTAAGCGAAAGCTTTATACCGCCGTTTTCGGACGTGATCACCCGCAGATAAAAAGCTGCGCCCTCTTAGAGGTCTGCTCCTCATACGATCGCATGATCTCACGCGCCGTAAGCTCGGCGTATTCCTCTTTGACAATGCAAAGCGCGTATCTGCCGCATACGGCAGCGCCGAGAGTGTATTTTTGCTCAAGGGCGCATCGGACAGCGAAAGACAGCTTTTTGTCATACGGCGGGGACTGATGCGAGTAACAGCTCTGCGTCAGCACGTATGCAAACCGCTCAATATCGCCGGCTCTGAGCGCGGCGCAAAGTCCGTCTGTGACCTTTGGATCGCGATTCAGCTGCGGCGCACAGCCGGCTCTGTCTGTATCGGTTTTGAAAATGAGCAGCCTTATACCCTTTAGAGGGAACGGAAAAAACTCTTGCCTAAGACTTCTTACAGCCGTCAGTGAGGCGAAGCCTTCTCTGGCGTTCGCGATCTCCGCGATAATATACGCGGGTATTTCGCCAAACAGCTGTATAAGCTCGTCCGTGTCAAAATCCTTGCCGTTCAGAGCGCATATTAGCTTTTGCGCCGCAACGGCATATTCCGCTTTCCCCGCGAGAAGCTCTGGCGCGGGACACGAAAAAAGAATGTCGGCTCCCGACATATCGGGATGTTTTCGGTAAAATTCCGTGACAACACGTATCACAGGCTCAAAAGCCGCGTTTTTTTCGGGTGCAGACGGTATCAGCGTAAAAACGCTGTCATCGGAGTCATCGCAGATGCTTACGCGCCCTTGGGGGTACGCCGCGCCCGCCGCCGAAAGCTTCACCGGCAGCGGCAGCGTCAGGCGGATATCCTCTGCGGCGTCGGCAAAAAGCACTATACACGCGGGCGCGTCAGCCGTTAATATCAGATGCTTGTTGTTGTAAAATCTTTTTTCAAAGCTGCTTTTCAGCGCGGATACATTCACGTTATCACTCTCCCGTAATAATATAAGTATTATCCCTCAAGCTATTCGATATTCAAAAAAATCGAAAAATAGTGTTGACAAAGCAAGGTAAAAAAGGTATAATTATATTTAATATTGCGGAATCGCCGATGTATTATACGCCAATCAGCGTTTCCGTTATCTCTTAAAGAAAGAAGTGTTGAAAATGGCGGATATTAATGAAATCGTTCTTACGCAAGAAGGTCTTGACAAAATAAAATCGGAACTGGATACTCTGAAAAATGTTACAAGAAAGGAAGTCTCGGAGAAAATCAAAGAGGCGCGTTCCTTTGGCGATCTGTCGGAGAATGCGGAATACGATGAAGCAAAGAACGAGCAGGCGGAGGTCGAGGCGAGGATAAACGAGCTTGAAAATATGCTCAAGCACGCGAGAGTTCTTGGCGAGGACGAGATGAACAGCGGGCTTGTAAACCCCGGCTCAAAGGTAAAGGTATACGATACGGACTTTGACGAGGAAATCGTATATACCATTGTCGGCACAGCCGAGGCGGATCCCGAAAACGGCAAGGTCTCATATGAGTCGCCCATAGGCGCGGCGCTGCTGCATCATGCCGAGGGCGAGATCGTAAAGGCTGTCACTCCTGCGGGCGAGATTGAAATGAAAATACTTGAAATATCAAGATAAACGCTTAAAACGCTTTCGTAAATTTTAAAAATCCGGTTGAAATATACCGGATTTTGTGTTATAATACAAAAAGCAATTCAATAATTCAAACAGGGGGACGGATACATGAAAAAAATAGTTTCCGCATGGAACAACATCAATCTTATATGGCGCATACTGATAGGTCTTGTCATAGGCGTAATACTGGCGCTTATATGTCCGCAGGCAACGGGAATATCGGTGCTTGGGACGCTGTTTGTCGGCGCACTCAAAGCCGTGGCGCCGATTTTGGTATTTCTGCTTGTAATGAGCTCTCTTGCCAACGCGCGCGCAAGCGCGGGAAAGAAATTCCGCACGGTCATATTCCTTTATATGCTCAGCACACTGCTTGCTGCTGTTGCAGCTGTTGCGGCAAGCTTCGCTTTTCCGGTAACGATAAAGCTCACGGCTGTGGCGGAGGAAGCCGCCGCGCCAAACGGCATAGGCGAGGTGCTTATATCGCTTCTTAACAACATCGTTGCAAATCCCGTAAAATCGCTTATGGATGCCAACTACATCGGTATACTTGCATGGTCGGTCATATTCGGCGTTGCTTTGAAGCATATTGCCTCGGATTCCACCAAGCGGTTCTTAAGCGATGCGGCGGACGCTGTGTCCAAAGTGGTAAAATGGATAATCAGCTGCGCTCCGTTCGGTATTATGGGACTTGTTTTTGCCGCCGTATCGGAAAACGGCATGAACATTTTCACCGATTACGGAAAGCTGATACTGCTTTTGGTAGGATGTATGCTGGCGGTAGCGCTTATAGTCGATCCGCTGATAGCGGCGCTGTTTTTAAAGCGCAATCCGTATCCGCTTGTGTTCACCTGCCTGAAGGAAAGCGGCGTAACGGCGTTTTTTACAAGAAGCTCGGCTGCAAATATTCCGGTGAATATGGCTCTTTGCGAAAAGCTCGGACTTGACAGGGATATGTATTCCGTATCGCTGCCGTTGGGCGCCACAATAAACATGGACGGCGCGGCTATAACTATCACTGTAATGACGCTTGCAACGGCGCACACTCTTGGAATACACGTTGATATTCCCACAGCTGTAATACTGAGTCTGCTTGCGACAGCTGCCGCCTGCGGGGCGTCGGGGGTCGCCGGCGGATCTCTGCTTTTGATACCAATGGCTTGCTCGCTGTTCGGCATAAGCAACGATATAGCAATGCAGGTAGTGGCGGTCGGCTTTATAATCGGCGTAGTACAGGATTCATTTGAAACGGCTATAAATTCCTCCGGCGATGTAATGTTCGCGGCAACGGCGGAATTTCATGAAAGGATCAAAAACGGTCAGCACGTGGAGCTGAGCCTTAAAAAGATCAGCAAAAGCAAATAAATTTTTAATAAACAAAGCCTCCGCGTCAAGGATATTCCATGCGCGGAGGTTTTTGCTTTAGATGCACTTATGCGAAAAGTCCCATAACGCCGTATATGACAGTGCCTACAACGCCTGTTCCGAAAATAATCAGTATGGGGTTTAAGTGAAATTTTCTTAAAAGAAACAGTCCCGCAGCGAAGAGCAGCAGCTCCGGTATGTGCAGATTTGAAAGGCTCGCCGCCTCACCGTCAAACAGTCCCGAAATCAGTATTGAAACCGCAGCCGAGGCTATCATAGCCACAACCGCCGGTCTCAGTGCGGCAAGCACACGGCTCACCGAGTCAAGTCCTTTATACTTATAATAAAAGTGCGCCAATATATAACATATGATAAATGACGGCAGCACCACGCCCAGCGTGCATATAACAGCGCCCGGTATGCCCGACAGACGGTTTCCGAGGAATGTCGCCGCGTTTATGGCTATGGAACCCGGAGTCATCTCCGCTATGGTTATAAGGTCGGTGAACTCGTCAAAAGTCATAAGACCCGTTGCCTCGACGATACGTCCCTGTATAAGAGGTATAGCCGCATATCCGCCGCCTATGCTTAGCATACCTATATAGAAAAAATTGTAAAACAGTTTAAAAAGCAGCATATCAATTCTCCCCGCCGTCTTTGCGTTTCCTTGCCGCAATCAGATCTCCTATACCTGCCGCAAGGCATATCGCCAGCACCAAAAGCGCACTCGCATTGAAAAAATATACCGCGGCAAACGCGAGGATCATCAGCGTTATGTAAAGCGCTTTCTTTGTCCTGAACACATTGGACGCAAGTCCTATAACAACATCGAACATGACCGCCGCAACTCCGGCGCGCATTACCGCAAGCGCCCTCGCTATAACGCGGTTTTCACGAAACGCAGTATAGAACACGGATATCACCGTAATGATAATCATCGGCGGCAAGGCCGTGCCTATCACAGCCGTCACGGAGCCTGCCACGCCGCACATTCTGTAGCCTAATATAACCGCGGCGTTGACTATTATCGGCCCCGGCGAGGACTGGGCGATAGCCGTTATGTCAAGCATCTCATCCTCGTCAAGCCACTTTAAGTCGGTGACAAACTTTTTGCGCATGAGCGACACTATAACAAAGCCGCCCCCAAAAGTACAGCCGCTTAAAACAAACATATTCCAAAACAGCATCCAAAGAGTTTTCAGCCGTTTTTCTTTAATTTTCAATCAAACCATCTCCGCATATCAGTCCTTAACGCTCTGCATATATCTGTCCATGGCGTCCGCAACGTGCTTGGAGTAGCGCACCGCCTCAACCACGGTCTTAGCGCCTCTTACAACATCGCCCGAAGCGAATATTCCGTCACGGGTAGTCTCGCCGTAGCTGTTTGTCACAAGCAGACCTCTTTCCGTGACCTCAAGTCCGGATGTGGTGGAAACTATCCTGTTCTTGGGTCCCTGACTGATGGATATTATCGTAGAATCCGACGGATACAGCTTTTCCGTTCCCTTTATCGGATACAGATGTCCCCGTCCGTCACATTCAAGCTCGACAAATATAACGCCCTCGTCCTTTATCTCCACAGGCTCCACATGAACCACAAATTCAACGCCGTCTATTTTTGCGTAAGCGGCTTCTCTTTCGCTTGCGGCGATCTTGTCGCTTCTTGAGAACACTCTCACTACCTCCGCGCCTTTTCTCAAAGCCGTTCTTGCCACATCCATAGCCGCGTTTCCCGCGCCTATTATATTGACAGTCTTGCCCAGAGTGTACACATCCGGATTTGTAAGGTAGTTTATCGCGTAATGCACGTTGCCGAGAGTTTCTCCCTTAATTCCGAGAGTGTTCGGCTTCCATACGCCCGTGCCGATGAATATTGCTTTATAGCCGTCGCGGAACATATCCTCAATGCCTATATCCGTGCCTATTGAGGTGTTGGGACGGATCTTTATGCCGAGATCCAAAAGCCGCTGCTTGTACTTTTCAAGGTTTGACTTGGGCAGGCGAAATTCCGGTATGCCGTATCTGAGTACGCCGCCTATCTTTTCTCTCGACTCAAACAGCGTTATGTCATAGCCTCTCTGCGCAAGGATAATAGCTATGGTAATACCGGCGGGACCCGAACCTATAATTCCCGCGCGCATTCCGTTTTTCTCTATCTTCCCGAAATTCAGCTTGTCAAAGTAGTTCTCCGACACATAGTTTTCTATACTTGATATATGTACCGGCGAACCTTTTCTGTTCAGTACACAGTGGCCTTCGCACTGGCTTTCGTGGTTGCATATAAGCGAGCATATCATTGAAAGAGGGTTATTCTCAAACAGCATTTTCCCCGCCGCCGTTATATCCCCCTCCAAAAACGTATGTATCATATCCGGTATGGGCGTGTTGATGGGGCAGCCTGTACGGCACATAGGCTTTTTACAGTTAAGACATCTTTTCGCCTCGTTGATAACATGAATTGCCATAGCTTTATTCTCTCCTTTTTTACCGTAGCGTTGATATTCTTTAAAGTATCATTTTATATGATTTTACCACAAATCCTCTTTAATTGCAATAGAATTTATGAACTTTACC
>CAZCZR010000024.1:0-22222 GCA_964503455.1 uncultured Lachnospiraceae bacterium
AGGAAAAAGCCGCAGCCGAGGCAGCCGAAGCAAAGCGCATAGCCGAGGAAAAAGCCGCAGCCGAGGCAGCCGAAGCAAAGCGCATAGCCGAGGAAAAAGCAGCCGCCGAGGCCGCAAAGAAAGCAGAAGCCGCAAAGAAAGCCGCAAAGACCGAGGAGATGAGAAACCGGAATAAAGCTGACCGTTTCGACAGAACGAAGGAGCGTCCGGCGAGGGACAGAAACAAAAACAAGAAAAACAGCGAAAGAAGCGCCGACAAGAAGAAGCACATCGCGATGGGTACGGTTTCCGGTGAGGGAGAGTCTATCGTTATAGAAACAGACGAAAGACGCCGTTACGTTGACACGAGAACTTCCACGGCGGAAATCGAGAAGATAGAGTCCCGTGAGAGAATAGAGCAGTGGGCGCCCGAAACAAAGTACGAGGGCGGCAGAAAGAAAAATAAGAGACAGCAGCGCTCAAAGCAGGAACAGAACTCCTCCAAAAACCGCAAAAACAACGCCCAGCAGCAGGCCGCAAAGAAGCCTGTTAAGGTGATTACCGAGGCCGAGGTGCCGGAAACGATAACAGTCGGCGATTTTGCAAAGCTTATCGGCAAGAGCGCGGCGGAGATCGTGAAAAAGCTTATGATGCTCGGCGTTATGGCTACGATAACGCAGCCGATAGACTACGAAACCGCGGAGCTTATAGGAACGGATTTCGGCATTACCATTAAAAAAGAGGTCGTTTTAACAAAGGAGGACATTCTCTTTGCCGAAGCGTCTGCCGAGGACAAGGAAGAGGACTTGAAGCCGCGTCCGCCGGTGGTTGTGGTTATGGGTCACGTCGATCACGGCAAGACCTCGCTGCTTGACGCTATACGTCACACAAGCGTAACCGATACCGAAGCGGGCGGCATTACACAGCATATAGGCGCGTACAGCGTACGCCTGTCAAACCGCGATATAACCTTCCTTGACACGCCGGGTCATGAGGCGTTTACCACAATGAGAGCGCGCGGCGCACAGGTAACGGATGTGGCGATACTTGTGGTTGCCGCCGACGACGGCATTATGCCGCAGACGATCGAGGCTATCAACCATGCCAAGGCGGCGGGCGTTACGATAATAGTGGCTATCAACAAGATAGACAAGGACGGCGCGAACCCGGAGAGGGTAAAGCAGATGCTTATGGAGTATGACCTTGTACCTGAGGAGTACGGCGGAGATACCGTATGCGTGGAGGTGTCTGCGAAGAAGCGGATCAATATAGACGTTCTGCTTGAAATGGTGCTGCTTGTGGCAGATATGCAGGAGCTTAAAGCCAACCCCGACAGAAACGCGTCCGGAGCCGTTATAGAAGCGAAGATCGACAAGGGCAGAGGACCTGTTGCGACTGTGCTTGTACAAAACGGTACTTTAAGAGTCGGAGATGTGGTCATCGCGGGAACTGCGGTCGGACGCATAAGGGCAATGGTAAATGACAAGGGCAGACGCGTGAAGGAGGCTTTGCCTTCAACACCCGTTGAGATAATCGGACTTTCCGAAGCGCCTTCCGGCGGCGACAAATTCGTTGTAGTAAGCAATGAAAAGCTTGCAAGAGAGGTCGCGGAGCAAAGACGTCAGGAGATGCAGGAAAACAAATTCAATCAGGTTGTAAAGGTATCGCTGGATAACCTGTTCAGTCAGATCGATGAGGGCAACATGAAAGAGCTGAACGTTATCATAAAAGCGGACGTTCAGGGCTCTGTAGAGGCTGTGAAGCAGTCGCTTGAGAAGCTTTCAAACGATGAGGTGAGAGTAAAGGCTATCCACGGCGGCGTCGGCGCGATAAACGAGTCGGACGTAATGCTTGCCAACGCTTCAAACGCGATAATCGTAGGCTTCAATGTAAGACCCGACGCGGGAGCCTTGTCGGCTGCCGAGCGTCAGGAGGTAGATATACGCCTTTACAGAGTTATATATCAGGCTATAGAGGAAATAGAAGCGGCTATGAAAGGTATGCTTGAGCCTGAATTTAAGGAAGTTATCATCGGACACGCGGAGGTGCGCCAGACGTTTAAGGTTTCAGGCGTGGGAACGATCGCCGGCTGCTACGTCACGGACGGAAAGATACAGCGCAGCGCAGGGATACGTCTTGTCAGAAACGGCATTGTTGTGCATGAGGGCAGCATAAGCAGCTTGAAGCGCTTCAAGGATGATGCGAAGGAAGTCAGCGAGAACTTTGAGTGCGGTATCGGTGTTGAAAACTTCAACGATATAAAGGAGCAGGACGTCATAGAGTGCTTCATTATGGAGGAAATAGAGAGATAAATGGCACGAATTGAAAGAATAAACGCGGAGGTTCAGCGCGAGCTGTCGGATATAATACGTTCCATGAAGGATTCGCGCATACCTATGATGACGAGCGTGGTCGCGGTAAACGTCACGGGCGATCTGAGATACGCGAAGGCTTATATAAGCGTAATGGGTGATGAAAAAACACAGCAGGACGCTATTGCCGCCCTTAAAAACGCAAAGGGCTATATAAGGCGGGAGCTGGGAAAAAGAGTGCAGCTCAGATATACTCCCGAGCTTGTATTCGAGGCGGATCACTCCATAGAACACGGCGCGCATATTAACGAGCTGATACGCAAAGTGAACAAGTGATCCGCGCCGCGGGGGAGGAAAAAGTATATGGACAGCATTATAAAAAAATTGCAGGAGGCGCAAAGCGTTATAATCCTCGCTCACGACAGCGAGGATCCCGATGCGATAGGCTCCTCCTGCGCCATGAAGGAAATTCTCAAAAATATGGGCAAAAGCGCCAGAGTTGTTCTTTCGGCGCCTATGTCCGCAAAATTCTCACAGCTGTTTGACGGCTGCGAGGTGTATAACGAGGGCAATGCCTACGATGCGCAGCTGTGCGTGTGCCTTGACTGCGGCGACAGACAGCGTCTGGGCGCGAGAGTGGCGGTGTTCCGCAATATAGAAAACTCGGTCAATATAGACCATCACTACACAAACGACAATTTCGCGGACGAGAATTATGTTGACGGCAGCGCGTCCGCGACGGCGGAGATACTGTTTGAGCTGTTTGAGAAAATGGGCGCGCCGCTTACGCAAAAGGCGGCGAAGTACCTTTACACGGCAATATCTGCCGACACCGGCGGCTTTAAGTACTCGAACGTGTCGCCCAAAACCATGCGTATAGGCGCGGAGCTTATAAGCTTTGATATAGGCCACGCCGATATAGCGAGGATACTGTTTGATACCGAGTCCATGAACATTATCAAGCTTAAAGGCACGATAATGAGAAATATTATAAGCTATGCCGGCGGCACGGTCAATATGGTGACGGTCGAGGACAAAATGTTTGCAAAATACGGTATAGATGAAAAGGATATACCCGACTTGGTGGATATTCCGAGAAGTGTCGAGGGTACGCAGATCGCGGTAAGCATAAAAAGGCTTGACACTAAAATAAAGCTGAGCTTCCGCTCCAACGGCATTGTGAACGTTGCCGAGATCGCCGAAAGGTTCGGCGGCGGCGGACACGCGATGGCTGCCGGCGGCACAATAACCGAGGGAAGTCTTAAAGACGCCGAGCGCCGTGTGGCCGAGGAATGTACAAAAGCGGTTATCAAGGCGGGATTGTACAGACAATGAGCATAAACGGAATTATAGTTGTGGATAAGCCTGAGGGCAGGACGTCCCACGATATGGTGTATGAGCTGCGCAGGCTTACGGGTGTTAAGAAAGTAGGTCATACGGGAACCTTGGATCCGATCGCGACCGGCGTTTTGCCTATGTGCGTAGGCAACGCCACAAAAGCGGCGGATATGCTTACGGCGTCTGACAAGAAGTACCGCGCGAAAATAGTTTTCGGCACGGTGACCGACACCGGCGACTGCACAGGAAAGGTTATATCCGAGCATGAGGTGAACGTTTCGGAGGAAGATATACGCGCGGCGATTATGGCGTTTGTCGGAGAGTCGGAGCAGCTGCCCCCGATGTATTCGGCGGTAAAGCAAAACGGCAGGAAGCTTTACGAGCTTGCAAGAAAGGGCATCGAGGCGGAACGCGTCCCGCGCAGGATAACGGTTTATTCGATAGATATTACGGATATTGACGCTGCGGCGGGTGTTGCATGGGCGGATATTGAATGTTCTAAGGGTACCTACATAAGGACGCTTTGCGAGGATATTGGAAAGCGTCTGGGTACGGGCGCGCATATGGGTGCGCTTCGCAGACTTAAAAGCGGAGGCTTTACGATAGAACGGGCGCACACAATAGAGGAGCTTGCGGCGATGAAGGCGGCAGGCACATTGGAGGACGCGGTCATAGGCACCGATGAAGTGTTTGACTATGAAAAAATACGCTTAAATGTATTTTTGACGGCAAAAGCGGAAAACGGCGTTCCCATAAGACGGGAGGGTCTTACCGAGGGCGCTTTGTACCGTCTGTACGGCAGCGAAGGGGAATTTATTGCGGTATCGAGGTATATCGACGGAGCGCTGCGGCTTGAAAAGGCTTTTTGGATGAGATAGCGGTAAAAGAAGTACGGTGAGGAAGTACGTGTCAATGGAGATATTGAAAGCGGAAGAAGAAAACAGGATAACGGACGCCAAAACAGTCGTTGCGCTGGGAAATTTTGACGGGCTGCATCTTGCGCATATGAAGGTGATCCGCAGGGCAAAGGCTATAGCGGAGGAATCGGGTATTTTGTGCGGAGTGCTTCTGTTCGAGGAGCATACCGATTCGATAATACCCGGAAAGCACAGCGTGCCGCTGATCACTCCGAACGAGGCGAAGCTGGAGCTTCTGGGAAGAGAGGATCTTGACTTTGTGTATATACGCAGGTTCACGCCGGAGTTCATGAGAAAATCCCCCGATGAGTTTGTAAGGCTTTTGCTTGACAATCTGAATATCGCGGCTGTATGCGTCGGCTATGACTACAGATTCGGGCATAAGGCGTCGGGCAGCGTGGAAACGCTGAAAGATCTTGGCAAGAAGTACGGCTTTGAGGTGGATGTGACCGGCGCGGTAAAACTGGACGGCGAAATCGTATCATCAACGGCAATACGCGCTATGATAGCCGACGGAGATATGGAAAAGGCGGAACGGTTTTTAAACAGGCGCTTCTGTGTTCAGGGCCCGGTGGAGCATGGAATGGAAAACGGCAAAAAAATGGGCATACCGACAGCGAACGTCGCATACAGTGAAAGAATGGCGATACCGGCTCCGGGAGTGTACGCGGGCATCACCTATACGGGCGGCAAACGCTTAAAGTGCGTTATAAACGTGGGCAACAATCCCACCTTCGGCGCTAAAAGAATTACTATAGAAAGTCATATCCTCGATTTTGACGGGGATATTTACGGACAGAATATACGCGTGTCTTTTGCGAAAAGGCTTCGGGGCGAGATAAAATTCGCCTCGGCCGATGAGCTTCGGGAGCGTATACGCATGGATATAGAAACGGTAAGAGGAATGGAGCTGTAAGACAGCATTATCAGAAAGGGGAGCAAAAAATGAATTTTACGGCAATAATACTCGGCGCGGGCATGGGTACAAGAATGAAATCGGCAAAGCCGAAGGTGCTGCATGAGGTATGCGGAAAGCCCTTGTGCGGCTGGGTGATAGAACAGGCAAGGCTTGCCGGAGCGACTAAGATCATAACAGTGGTCGGCCACTGCGCGGATCAGGTCAAGGCGGCGTTTGAGGACGAGTGCGAGTTTGTGACGCAGGAAAAGCAGCTTGGAACGGGTCATGCCGTTATGCAGGCGCTTGATTATATAAAGCAGACGAAGGAGCCTGTGGTGGTATTGAACGGAGATACTCCGCTTATAACCGCCGATACTATTCGCGGCGCGCTGTTCGCGCATATGGATAAGGGCAGCAAGGCTACGGTGCTTACGTCGGTGCTTGACGATGCGGCAGGCTACGGCAGGATCATAAGGGATGACAGATACAATTTTTTATGGATATGCGAGGATAAGGACTGTACTCCGAGCCAAAGGAAGATAAAAGAGGTAAATTCGGGAATGTACGTGTTCGACCCGTCGGCGCTGGCATATTCGCTTCAGCGTCTGGAGCCGAACAACGCGCAGGGAGAGTACTATCTCACCGATACTCTCGGCATACTCAGCGACATGGACGAGATAGTCGGCACATACACGATCTCCGACAGCGATGAGATACGCGGCGTAAATGACAGGGTGCAGCTGTATGAGGCCGAGTGCATAATGCGCAGCCGTATAATAAAGCGCCATATGAGAAACGGCGTGACCGTGCGTTTTCCGGATAGCGTTATGATAGAAAACGATGTTGAAATAGGCGCAGACACAGTTATCGAGGGCAATGTAAGTCTGAAGGGCGCGACAAGGATAGGCAAAGACTGCGTAATAGGCGCGGGCAGCGAGATAGAGAACTCCGTTATCGGCGACAGCGTAAATATACGCTCATCGGTAATACTTGAGTCTGCGGTTCTTTCAAATACCAATGTGGGACCGTTCGCATATATAAGACCGAACTGCACTGTCGGCGAGAATGTCAAGGTCGGTGACTTTGTCGAGCTTAAAAATTCGTCCATAGGCGATGGAACGAAGATCTCGCATCTTACATACGTGGGCGATTCAGATGTAGGAAAAAATGTCAATTTCGGCTGCGGCACCGTGACGGTCAATTATGACGGCAAAAAGAAGTACAGAACAACCATCGGCGATAACGCCTTTATCGGCTGCAACACAAATCTTGTGTCGCCGGTGAATGTCGGCAGCGGCGCTTATACTGCGGCAGGCTCCACCATTACGGAGGACGTGCCGGAGAATAATCTTTCTATCGCCAGAGCCAGACAGGTGAACAAGGATGACTGGAAGGATAAAAGAGACTGATGTATCTTATAGCGGGACTGGGAAATCCGGGCAGAGAATATCAAATGACCAGACATAATATCGGTTTTCATGCCATAGACCGTTTGGCGGATCTGTACGGTATAAAGGTGAATAAGCTCAAATACAAGTCGCTTTGGGGAGAGTGTGCGATAGGCGGCGAAAAGGCGATTATCGTCAAGCCGCAGACGTATATGAATTTAAGCGGCGAGGCAATAAGCGAGTTCGCGCGGTTTTATAAGATCGAACCGGACAATATAATAATAATACACGACGATGTTTCGCTTGCGCCGGGACGTATGAGAATACGTCCCAAAGGCTCGGCGGGCGGGCATAACGGGCTGAAATCCATTATATACTGTCTTTCAAGCGATGAGTTTGTGCGCATAAAGATAGGCGTGGGAGCGCCGGAGCATAAGGAGTACGATCTTGCGGATTATGTTCTGGGACATTTTACAAAAGACGAAATCCCCGTGCTTGAGGAGGTCATCGACCGAAGCATCAAGGCGGCGGAGACCGTTATAAGAAGCGGCGTTCAGACCGCTATGAACAAATTTAATAATTAGAGGTAGTGTTATGGATTTTTCTGATCTGTTATCGGGATATGAGCCGTACGAGGCGCTTGTCGGCAGTGTACGCACTCATAACACGCCTGTAAGCATATCGGGTATCACGTCCGCGTGTATACCCCATTTGTCGTTCCAGCTCAATTCGCAGACAGGCGGCAATATGCTGATACTGACGTATTCCGATACCGAGGCGCGGCAAATTGCCATGCAGCTGGGACAGTTCGGCGCAAACGCGTTTTATTTCCCGGCAAAGGAATATATTTTTTACAACATAGAAACAACAAATCATCAGAACGAGCATGAGCGTTTGGCGGCTGTCGATGCTTTGGCTCACGGCAGCAATATAGCCGTAGTCGCTTCGGTGGAGGCTGCCGCGGGGTATACGGCGGATCGGACGCTTTTGGACGGGTACACCTTCACCGCACAAACCGGCGGGGAGTATGACACGCAGGAGCTTGTGAAAAAGCTTGTCGCAATGGGTTATGTCAGAGAGGATATAGCCGAGGGAAAGGGACAGTTTTCGCTTCGGGGCGGCATACTTGATATATTTCCCTCAAACGCGCGTATGCCGGTCAGGATAGAATTTTTCGGCGATGAGATCGACACGATAAGGACCTTTGACCCCTACACTCAGCGCTCGGAGGAGAATATAGCTTCGGTGCGTGTCGCACCTGCGGCGGAAACGCTGTTTTCGGATAAGACGCGCTCGGATATTATCGCCGCCATAAAAAAGCAGCTTCGCTGTGCGGCTAAAAGCGGTATCGCGGATGAGGATGCGCAGCGCGCGGCGGCGGAGCTTTCGGCTGACGCGGAGAATTTTTCGGAGCGGGTGCATTTTCCGGCGGAGGATAAGTATATCCCGATGATATATAAAAAGCTCCCGACGATATTTGACTATTTCAGCGGTGACGACACTGTTATGGTGATCGACTCCAAACGCATTAAAGAGCGCGCCGAAAGCCTGGAGCGCGAGAAAAGCGAGATGCTTTTTGATCTCTCGAAAAAGGGTTCTCTGATCGCGGGTATGAGCGGCTATTGGCTGGGCTACAGTGAGATGATCAAAAAAATCAACTCGAAAAACGCCGTTGTGGCGGAGCCGTTTTCTCATGTGCGGGGCGATATTCAATACAAGCGGCTGTTGGAGTTCTCGGCGAAGGAAACGCCGTCATTCCACGGCAAGATCGAGTATATGTATGACGATGTGAAGGAATATATCGCGCGCGGGGTACGCGTTGTGATACTTGCGTCAAACCGTGGCAGGGGCGAAAATATCACGGGAGTCTTAAACGACAAGGGCATAAAGGCTGTGTATCTTCATGACAGCCGCACCTTTGCCGATGACGCGGTCACGGTTTTAAGGGGAAGTCTTTCCCACGGGTTCGAATATCCCGACGCGGGCGTAGCCGTTATAAGCGACAAAGAGATCTTCGATATAAAAAAACGCAAGCCGTCAAGGAAAGCGGAGAACACTAACAGGATCAAATCCTTTTCCGATATAAGCGAAGGCGATTACGTTGTGCATCAGTCCCACGGCATCGGCATTTACGCCGGTACGCAGAAGATAACGGTAAACGGCGTAACCAAGGACTATCTGAAGATAAAATACCGCGGCACGGATTTGCTTTACGTGCCTACCGATCAGCTTGATATGCTGTATAAGTACACGAAAACGAGCGACAGGGAGATAAAACTGAACGGTCTGGGCGGCAGCGAGTGGTCAAGGACGAAACAGCGCGTCAAAAAGGCTACAGGCGAAATGGCAAAGCAGCTTATAGCGCTTTACAGCGAACGCGAAAGGGCGCAGGGCTTCAGCTTTTCGCCGGACACGAATTGGCAGAGGGAGTTTGAGGACACCTTTTTATATCAGGAAACGGAGGATCAGCTAAGGTCGATCGCGGAGGTCAAGGCGGATATGGAAAGCCGCCGCCCCATGGACAGACTTTTATGCGGGGACGTAGGCTTCGGAAAGACAGAGGTCGCGATACGCGCCGCGTTTAAAGCCGTGGCGGACTCCAAACAGGTTGCCTATCTCTGTCCGACGACGGTGCTTGCGATGCAGCACTATGAAACCTTTGTAAAGCGCATGGAAAAATTCCCGATAAAGGTTGAGATGCTTTCGCGATTCAGGACGCCGGCGCAGCAGGCGAAAATTCTAAAGGGACTTAAAACCGGAGAAATAGACATAATAATCGGCACTCATAAGATACTGGGAAAGGACGTCAAATTCAAAGACCTCGGTCTGCTTGTCATCGACGAGGAGCAGCGCTTCGGCGTGGCGCACAAGGAGAAGATGAAGGAGCTGAAAAAGAATATTGACGTTCTTACAATGACGGCTACCCCGATACCGAGAACGCTTCATATGTCCATGGTGAACATACGCGATATGAGCGTGCTTGCCGAGCCGCCGGAGAACCGTTATCCGGTGCAGACGTTCGTTTTGGAGGATAACCCCGAAGTAATTATAGACGCCATGAAAAACGAGCTTTCAAGGGGCGGTCAGGTGTACTATCTCCATAACAGAGTAAGGGGCATATATTCGACTGCGGAGTGGATAAAGTCAAAAATACCCGAAGCGCGTGTGGCTGTCGGCCACGGTCAGATGAAGGAACGCGAGCTTGAGGATATAATGTACGACATGGTGAACGGCGACACGGATATACTTGTATGCACCACTATCATAGAAACCGGTCTTGACATACCGAACGCCAACACTATTATTATAGAGAACGCGGATAAAATGGGTCTTGCGCAGCTGTATCAGCTGAGGGGCAGGGTCGGCAGGTCAAATAAGATAGCGTATGCGTATATGACGTACAGGCGGGATACGGTGCTTACGGAGGAGGCTGAAAAAAGGCTTCGGGCGGTAAAGGAATTTACCGAGTTCGGCTCCGGCTTCAAGATTGCTATGCGTGATCTGGAAATAAGGGGCGCGGGAAATATCCTCGGCGCGGAGCAGCACGGTCATATGGATGCGGTAGGCTATGATATGTACTGCCGTCTGCTCAGAGAAAGCGTCCGTGAGGCGCAGGGCGCTGCGTCCGAGGAGGACATCGTCGTTTCGGTGGAAATAGACGCCGATGCGTTTATTTCCGAAAAGTATATCCCTTCAAGCGATCAGCGTATCGCCATGTATAAGCGTATAGCATCGATAGAAAACGATGATGACAGCTATGATATACGCGACGAGCTTATAGACCGCTACGGCGATATACCGAGGGCGTGTGATAATATAATCGAGATTGCCTGCATGAAAGCGCAGGCAAAGAAAGCGGGTATATGCGCCGTTGCTCAAAAGGGCAGGACGCTGAAGCTGACATTTGCAAAAGGAATGCTTGACGCTGCTTTGGTGATGGAGCTGAACCGAAGAATACATTCGGGGATAAAGCTCTCCTCATCCGAAGAGCCGACGGTAACAATGTTTATAAGCGAGAGCAAAGACCCTATAGCAAAGATAAGAAGCTGCATAGCGACGGTGATCGAGTGCAGGGACACGGTTAAACAAGGAGGAGAAGCATGAACAAATACGCAAAAATAACCGCAGCGGCGGCGATGGCATCGGTGATGCTGCTGTCATCGTGCGGGATGAATTATGACAAGAGCCGCACCGTAATGACTGTCGGGAAGCTTGAGTTTACGGAAAACGAGTATAACTATCTTTACACATCCCTGAAAAACAACGGCACTACGGAGGGCATACAGGACGAGGTGCTTTCACGTATGGAGGTGACGCTTTTATCAAAGGAGGTGGCTCAGGCAAAAGGCACGGAGCTTTCCGACTCTGACAAAGACTCGATAAAAACGACCATGCGTCAGATGACCACCGAGCAAGGAGGAAAAAAGAGCTATAAGAAGTTTTTAAAGGAAGCCGCCGTTTCCAATGCTTTTATGGAAAATCTTGTCGAGTGCAATTTGTATATGATGCGCTTAAGACAGGAGGACAACTACGTGACACGGGTTACGGATGAACAGGCAAGGGAGTTTTTCAACGAGAATTACCGCCGCGCAAAGCACATTCTTATACTCGTTGACTCGGACGCCACGGATGAGCAAAAGGCGGAGAAGCAGGCGCAGGCCGATGAAATCTTTGCAAGAGCGCAGGCGGGCGAGGACTTTGACAAAATGGTATCCGAATTTTCCGAGGATCCCGGCAGCGAAACAAATCCCGACGGATACTATTTCTCCGACGGAGAAATGGTGCCGGAGTTTCAGGCAACGGTTGACTCGCTGCAGCCGGGGGAGATCGGTATGTGTACCAGCGACTACGGCATACACATCATAAAAAGATATGACCTTGAGGAGGGCTCGGACGCTTACAACGACGCGCTTACGGCAAAGATCGGCGCGGTCAGACAGGGCGCGGCGGGCGAGCTTTTCACACAGGCGCTTAAGTCAAAGGCGGAGGAACTGGGCATAGAAACAACAATAGACGAGGAAGTCCTCGCATCATTGGAGAAGTGACCATGAAAACAATACTTACAAATGCAAAGCTCATGCCTCTTGACGGTGACGCGCGCGTATATGACGGCGAGGTGTGGATAGACGGCGATACCGTAGCCTATATCGGCGAAAGTGAAAACGCTCCCGACGGCAGGGAGGGGTACGCTGAAAAAGATATGGGCGGCAAGCTTATAATGCCGTCATTCAAAAACGCGCACACCCATTCGGCAATGACGTTTCTCCGCTCATACGCCGATGATCTGCCGCTGTCGGATTGGCTTAACAAGCAGGTGTTCCCAATGGAGGCAAAGCTTACGCCGGAGGATATATACGTATTTTCAACTCTTGCCTTCGCGGAGTATCTCACAAGCGGCATAACGGCTGATATGGATATGTATTTCCACCTCGACAGCTTCGCAAAAGCTACCGCTGAGGCGGGTATACGCTCCGTAATGGTTGACGGCATAAACGATTACGGCGGCACGGTAGGTGAGGTTGAAAGACGGTATAACTATTTAAATGAAACGCATCCGCGTGTGGGATATATGCTCGGCTTCCATGCGGAGTATACCACGTCCGCCGAGATCATGAAGGGGATCGCGGCGCTTTCTCAAAAGTACAAGGCTCCCGTGTTCACTCACGCCTGCGAAACGAAGGACGAGGTCGAAGGCTGTATCGGCCGTTACGGCATGACGCCCTTGGAGCTTTTTGAAAGCATTGGTATGCTTGAATACGGCGGCGGCATATATCACGGCGTATGGCTTTCGGATAAGGATTATGAGATATTAAAAAAACACGGTATGTACGTTGTAACGAACCCGTCCTCAAATCTGAAGCTCGCAAGCGGAATCGCCGATATAAGCAGACTGCTTGCGGAAAATATCCCCGTTGCCATAGGCACGGACGGCGCGGCGTCGAATAACGCCTTGGATATGTTCCGCGAGATGTTTTTGACAACGGCGCTTGCGAAATACAGAACTATGGATGCATCGGCTGTGGACGCGGTGAGGGTGCTTGAGATGGCTTGCTCGAACGGAGCGCGTATAATGGGACTTGACGGCTGCGATTGCCTTGCGGCGGGGAAAAAAGCCGATCTTATCGCGCTGGATCTCGATATGCCGAATATGCGTCCGCTTAATAATATCGCGAAAAATATCGTCTACAGCGGCTCTAAGCAAAATGTCCGTATGACAATGTGCGGCGGCGAAATACTCTACGAAAACGGCGAGTTTATGACTATCGACCTTCCCGCCGTAACAGCAAAAGCCGAAAAGCTTATCGCACGAATGAAAAAAGAATGATTGAGACGGATAAAAAACAGAGCTGTCGTCATCGGGGCGGCAGCTCATGAAAATCGGGGACGGGCGGATCATGCGATACGTCTGCCCCCAAAACTATTTACGGGTCAATCCTTCTATCCTCCTTTACAGCAAATATTTTTGTATGAATGTGTATCCGGCAAGTTCAGGTAAACCGCCGGTAAACCGCAGCGCTTCGACATATTGCCACAGTCAAGCACATTATAGCACAAGTCATATCCGTTGTCAAGCGGATATAGTGACAAAAAACGAATGAATATCGGTAAAAAAATTGGATTTTCATACATTGCCGAAATGCGGCCCGTCAGATAGCCTTCGGACGTATTGCTTCGGCGGCTTCTCCGCGAAGCTCCAATCTTCTTATTTTTCCGCTGACGGTCTTTGGAAGCTCATCGGCAAATTCGACTATTCTGGGATATTTATACGGAGCCGTGCGACGCTTCACATAAGAGCGTATCTCCTCTTTAAGCGCTTCATTCGGTTTCCTGCCCGAAAGCACCACGGTAGCTTTTACGATTTGACCGCGTATCTCGTCGGCAGCGCCCGTGACGGCGCACTCAAGGACATACGGCAGCTCCATTATCACATTTTCTATCTCGACAGGGCTTATCTTATAGCCGGAGGACTTTATAATATCATCTGTGCGCCCGACGTAGTAAAAATATCCGTCACTATCGCGGTATGCAATATCGCCGGTGCGGTACAAGCCGTTTCGCCATACGCTTTCGGTAAGAGCGGCGTTGTTGTAATAACCCTGAAACAGTCCGCACGGAACGCCGTTTTTTGTATCTATCACGATTTCTCCGTTTTCACCGATAGCAGCCTCGGAGCCGTCCGGGCGCAGGAGCCGGACGTTATAGCCGGGGACGGGTTTTCCCATGGAACCGGACTTTGGACTCATGCCGCGAAGCGTCGCTATTATAAGAGTCGTTTCGGTTTGACCGAAGCCTTCCGTCACCGAAAGTCCGGTCGCCGCCTTAAATCGGGAATAAACCTCCGGATTAAAAGCCTCTCCCGCCGTGGCGGCGTGTTCAACTGTCGAAAGATCGTATTTTGTCAGATCCTCTTTTATAAAAAAGCGGTACATCGTGGGCGGAGCGCAGAAGCTCGTTATGCCGTATTTGGCGAACATAGGCAGTATATCCGCCGCCGAAAAGCGCTCGAAATCGTACACGAACACAGCCGCACCCATCATCCACTGACCGTATATCTTGCCCCACAAAGCCTTGCCCCAGCCGGTGTCCGATATGGTGAAATGCAGTCCGCCCGGCTTGACGCACTGCCAGTACTTCGCGGTGATGATATGACCGAGAGGATATTTAAAATTATGCGCCGCCATCTTCGGATAGGCGGTGGTGCCGGAGGTGAAGAACATAAAGGAAATATCGTCCCCGCCGGGAGAAGCCGCGCTCCGGATGAATGTGTTCGGGTACTTTTCAAATTCCGAGTCAAAATCAAGCCAGCCGCGATGCTTTATGCTGCCCGCCATAATCCTGAGCCTTACTTGGGGATTGCGGTCCGCGGCTTTTTCTGCGCGTTCGGCAATGCCGTCATCGCCTGTGCATATAACAGCCGATATGCCTGCGGCGCGGAAACGGTAGTCAAAATCCTCCTCCGTAAGAAGAAAGCTCGCCGGAACGGCAACGGCGCCGATCTTATGCAGCGCGTTTAAGATAAACCAAAACTGATAATGCCGCTTAAGCACCAACATCACCCTGTCGCCCTTTTTTATGCCGAGCGACACAAAATAATTCGCTGCCATGGATGAATAACGGCTCATCTCGCCAAAGGTGAACTCGCGCTCCTCATGATTCGCCGATACGTATACCATAGCGCGCTCATCGGGAGTATGCCGCGCAAGCTCGTCCAGCACATCAAAGGCAAAGTTGAAATGCTCTGTGTTTTTGTAGGTTATCTGTGCCGCGTTTTTAAACTCGTCCTCTTTTATATCCGCGAAATTTTTCCATATTTCCATAATTTTATTTTCTCCTTGCTTAATATTTTGCCGCAGTGTGTATACGCGGCGGGTTTAGTTTTTTTAATCCCAATATCTAATATTGAATACTATGTTACCACATAATATAAATTCTGTCAAGAGGTTTCAAAGAAAAAGTTATGAAGTTTTTGTAAATAGTACTTGAATTTTATGTAAATATGTGATACAATATAAAAAGAAAGGAGGTCATGTGACGATGACAGAGGAAGAAATCGGAAAGACTGTCAATGAATGTATCGGGCGAAGCGGAGAGTATCACTATCCGAGGTGGGAGGATTTCCCCGATGTGGATCTGTACATGGATCAGGTGATAGAGCTTGTAAACGGTTATATGAGCGGTCTTTCGGACGTTTTAGGGGATGACGCGCTTATAACGCCATCAATGATAAATAATTATGTCAAGTCAAAAACGATGAGTCCGCCGGTAAAAAAGAGGTATTCAAGGTCGCATATAGCATATATCATAATGATTTGCACGCTGAAACAGACCTTCAGTATGTCGGAGATACAAACGCTTATAGAGGACGACGATGTAAAAGGACTTTACAATGCATTTGCCGAAGCGCAGGAGGAAGCGTATAAAAACGCGGTGGCGAGTATAGAATCGGAGCTTGAAAAGGGAAAGGATAACAGACTGCTTTTAAAGCTTGCGTCGGGCGTGAACATAAGAAAGAGTCTTATAAGCAGGTTTGTGACCGAGTAAAAGCAGCCGGATTTTAGCATATTGCACTACTTTACAAAAAAATATTGCCTTTATTTATGAAAAGTCTTGCAATATGGAAAAAAGTGTGGTAAAATATATCTATAAAAAATATGCTGTATGGTTCAGTTTGAAAAGGAGAGATTATTATGGAAAAAGAACAGGTACTTCAAAGACTTCAAGAAACCGGACTTGTAGCGGTTGTACGCGCGAACAGCGGCGAGGAAGCTATCAAGATATGCGACGCTTGTCTGGCGGGAGGATGCTCATCGATAGAGCTTACCTTCACAGTCCCCGGTGCGGATCAGGTTATGAAGGAACTTGCGGCTAAGTACAATCACGGAGAAATGCTTTTGGGCGCGGGAACGGTTTTGGACGCTCCCACGGCAAGAATTGCCATCCTCGCGGGCGCAAATTACATAGTAAGCCCCGGTTTTGACGCGGAAACAGCAAAGCTTTGCGGGACTTATCGCGTACCGTATATGCCCGGCTGCATGACTATAACAGAGTGCATGACCGCAATGCGCGCAGGCGCTGATGTGTGCAAGATATTCCCGGCTGATTTGTTCGGCCCCACTATTATAAAGGACATCAAGGGTCCGATGCCGCAGTGCAAGATGATGCCTACAGGCGGCGTTGACGTATCGAATGTTGATCAGTGGATCAAGGCGGGAGCTATCGCCGTAGGCGCCGGCTCGTCGCTTACAAAGGGCGCCAAGACAGGCGACTATGCCGCTATAACCGAGACTGCAAAGCAGTTTATCGCAAAGATTAAGGAAGCGCGCGGTCAGTAATAAATTTCGTATATCAGGTCACATATATTATTTAAAGGAGATAAAATAAAAATGGCAAAAGTTGTTACAATGGGCGAGATTATGCTCAGACTTTCCACACCTAACAATGAGAAGTATATACAGGCTGACGAGTTTGACATCAACTACGGCGGCGGCGAGGCAAATGTTGCCGTATCGCTGGCGAACTACGGTCATGAAGCTGAATTTGTCACAAAGGTGCCGAAGAACCCGATCGGCGAGTGCGCGGTAGCCGCTTTAAGAAAGTACGGCGTTGAAACGAAGCACATCGCAAGAGGCGGCGAGAGACTCGGTATCTATTTCCTTGAAACAGGCGCGTCGATGAGACCTTCAAACGTTACATACGACAGAGCTCATTCGTCAATATCGACAGCCGTTCCCGAGGACTTTAACTTTGACGAGATTTTCGAGGGTGCTGACTGGTTCCACTTCACGGGCATCACACCGGCTGTATCGGACGCGGCGGCGGAGCTTACAGAGCTTGCCTGCAAAGCGGCAAAGGCTCACGGCGTTACGGTATCGTGCGACTTGAACTTCAGAAAGAAGCTGTGGTCAAGCGAAAAGGCCCAGAAGGTAATGTCGAACCTTATGCAGTACGTTGACGTATGTATAGGCAATGAGGAGGACGCGGACAAGGTACTCGGCTTTAAGCCTGAAAACACCGATGTTACAAGCGGTTCGTTAAACCTTGCGGGCTATGAGTCGATATTCAAGCAAATGGTTGCAAAGTTCGGCTTTAAGTATGTTATATCCTCGTTGAGAGTATCGAAGTCTGCTTCGGACAACGGCTGGTCGGCTTGCATTTACTCAAGCGCCGATGATGAGTTCTATCACTCAAGGGAGTACAGGATCTGCCCGATCGTTGACCGTGTCGGCGGCGGCGATTCATTCGCGGGCGGCACAATCTGCGGCTTTGTTGACGGCAAGAACTTCAAGGAAGCTCTTGAGTTCGGCGTTGCGGCATCGGCATTGAAGCACACGATCCCCGGTGACTTCAACCTCGCTACAAGAGAAGAGGTTGAAACTCTGGCAGGCGGCGACGGCTCCGGCAGAGTGCAGAGATAAACTTTTCTCATATATAAAATTTAACAGACATTTTTGCGCGGAGAAACGTTTTTGTTTCCCCGCGCTTTTTTGGTTATATGGCTTGCATTAAGTAATCCGATAATAATATAAATAACTTATTCAATTTCATATAGGTCACTCCGACAAAAGCGCGTGCATATAATACACAGGGGCTGCAAAAACAACGAGGGTGTAAATAAAAGTACAGACCGTTTAACGGCATTTATTTACATACCTCATATAGGAGTGATTATATTGGAAGGGAATCCATCATGCGCGTTCCCCGCGTGCGGCTGTGTCGGCTACGGATATGTGCCGGTGCAGGAGCTTGACGAGGTATTGACGCCTGAAAAAGGACTTTGCGCGGGAACGGTTTTTCCTGAGCTGGCACTTACGATAGAGGAATACGGCAAAGTATGCCATCAGCGCGGAGGTGTTATGAATGAATAGGGAAGAACACCTGCGTCAGCTGCAAAGCTATAATTTTGCGGCATATGATATGCTTTTGTACCTTGACACGCACCCGAATGACAGGAGAGCGTTTGAGCTGTTCCGTTCACTCGTGGCAAAGACGAAGGCGGTAAAATCCGAATTTGAGAAAGAGCACGGTCCTCTGATGCCGTGGAGCGCGGCTGACTTTGACACATTCAGATGGCTCGAATCGCCGTGGCCGTGGGAAAAGGAGGATAACTGATATGTTTTCGTATAATAAATTTTTAGAGTATCCGATAAAGATAAGGAAGCCGGATCCGAGGCTTGCGAATATCGTAATAACGCAGTACGGAGGCCCCAACGGCGAGCTGGGTGCATCGCTGAGATATTTGTCACAGCGCTACACCATGCCCGATGATGTAACCAAGGGACTGCTTACGGATATAGGTACGGAAGAACTCGGACACTTGGAAATGGTCGGCACGCTTGTGGCGCAGCTGTCTAAGGGCGAGCCGCCGGAGGAGTGGCTGAAGATGAACTCGTGGGAATACTACGCGGACAACGGTATAAGCGTATTCCCGCAAAACAGTCAAGGCTCCCCGTTTACGGCAGCATCGATAGCCGTTACCGGCGATCCGCTTACAAATCTATATGAGGATCTGGCGGCGGAGCAGAAAGCCCGTGCGGTATACGACAACATCCTGCGCCTGTCCGATGATCCGGATGTGAACGATGTGATCAAGTTCCTGCGCGAAAGGGAAGTGGTGCATTTCCAGCGTTTCGGTGAAGCGCTTGATAACCTGCAAAGGAAACTTTCCTGCAAGCCCGTGCGCGGCTGCGGGATGAAAGAATGTAAATAAGCTCCGGCGCTCTCTGCGGTCACCCCGCCGCGGAGAGCGCATTTTGTTATATGAAAACCCGCGGGTTCAGTAAAGCTTTTAGCTGTAAGTCTTGAAAATAAAACTTCTTTTAGGCAAATATTGAAGAAATGATTAATAAAATATCTTTATTTTTAAAATAACCGCTAAAATACAACTTACGGTTGAATCATATTTTCCAATCTCGGTATGGAATTTTTGGTCTTGTCATGTTAGAATATAACCATAGCAACGTTGTTAAATAAATTTAAGGAGCAAAAACCATGAATATCGGACAAAAAATCAGAGAGCTTCGAAAGAAGCGGGGAATAACTCAGGAACGTCTTGCGGAATATCTTAATATCTCCCCGCAGGCAGTTTCAAAGTGGGAAAGCGGAATATCGCAGCCGGATATATCGCTTGTGCCGCAGCTGGTATCGTTTTTCGGCGTAAGCGCGGATGAGCTGTTTTCCCTTAATAAAAGCATTACAGACAAGCGTGTGCTTCGCTATCGGGAGGAATACGATAAGTTAAGCAGGCTGTACGATAAAAAAGGCTGCACACAGCTTATGGAACAAGCCTTATCCGAAATGCCGGCAAATTACGAATTTATGCTAAACCTTGCCCAACTGCTTTCGGACAGTGAAGAACGGCCGACAGATAAGGATAGGATCATATCCTTGTGCGAGCGCATACTTGATGACTGCACCGATGACGCCTTGCGCTATCCGGCTATGCGTCTGCTGTGCAAATGGTATGCGAAAGCCGGACGAAAAGATGACGCTATGAACATTATCAGCAACCTTCCGAATATAGTTTACGGAAAAGACTCTTGGATGGAGTTAGTTCTTGACGGCGATGAGCGCGTTGTTCAAAAGCAGAAAAACCTTATTAAGATGATCGATTTTGTTGTAAGCAGCCTTATATATCTTTCATCGGACGGCTTTATGGGAAAATCCTTGACCATTGAGGAAAAGATACAGTTTGCCGAAGCGGCATTAAAGATCTACGGCACTGTTTTCTACAAAGGTCATAAAGCCGATAACAGCGGCACATTCAGGCATATATACGAGCGTATGTCGGAGCTTTACTGCCGTTTGGGCGATAAGGAAAAAGCGCTTGACTGCCTTAAAAAAGCGGCGGAAGCGGCTGAATGTTACGATAAAACCATCGGCGGCACGCGCAATTATTATCCTGTTTTTATCCGTGATGTAAAATGCTGTCATGAGGAGAGGTTCTATCTTGACACTGTGCGTCTGCTTCAGCTTATGGACACAAGAGAATCCTTTGACGCAATACGCCGGACCGATGAATTTGAGCAAATCCGCGCGCATTTATCCGCATTGCATTAAGGGCCAGTACCGTGTCGGAGGCTTTAATTCTCCGCTTCACGCAGAACCGTACAAATATGAACGGTTTTGTATATCCTGCCGAAAAATCTGTTTTATCTTTCTTAAAAAGGGGTAAATATTACTAAAGAATATATTTATCTATATGCAAAGAAGGAGAGATAAAAAATGTCATTGGGAAATGTAATGGTAGGTCAGTCGGGAGGACCTACGTCTGTAATCAATTCAAGTCTTGTCGGCGTATATAAGACGGCGAAGGACTCCGGCTGCGGTACCGTGTACGGTATGCGCAACGGTATAGAGGGTCTTTTGCAGGAGAGGTATGTTGACTTGTCAAAGTACATACGCAACGACCTTGATATTGAGCTTTTAAAAAGAACGCCGTCATCGTTTCTGGGTACCTGCCGCTATAAGCTTCCGTCGGCGGAGGAACACCCCGAAGTGTACAAGCGTTTGTTTGAGATCCTAAAAAAGCTTGATGTAAAGTACTTTTTCTACATCGGAGGCAACGACTCGATGGATACGATCATGCAGCTTTCAAACTATGCCGCCGGCATAGGCTCGGATATACGCTTTATGGGCGTGCCAAAGACCATAGACAACGACCTTGCTGTCACGGACCATACCCCCGGCTACGGCTCGGCTGCAAAGTACATAGCTGCGGCAATGAAGGAGATCATCCGCGACGCTACGACTTATCCCACCGATTCGGTAACGGTAGTTGAGATCATGGGACGAAACGCGGGCTGGCTTACGGCGGCGGCAACGCTTTCGCGTTCCGAGGACTGCGACGGCCCCGACCTTATCTATCTGCCCGAAAAGGTCTTTGACCATGACAGCTTTATGAAAAAGGTGCAGGAGATAAAGAGATACAAAAAAGCCGTTGTAGTAGCCGTTTCCGAAGGCGTTAAGACAGCGGACGGAAAGTACGTCTGCGAGGCGGGCAAGACAAATATGTTCGAGGATTCGTTCGGACATAAGACCTTGGGCGGTACAGCTCTTTATCTGGCGGACTTTTTAAGCGAGAACACAGGCATAAAGTCAAGAGGTATAGTATTCTCGACGCTGCAAAGATGCGCTTCTCACCTTGTATCGCGCCGCGATATTACAGAAGCGTTCACAGCGGGCGCGGACGCTGTGGTGGCTGCTTTGGCTGGCGAAACAGGCAAGATGATAATCTTCAACCGCATCTCCAACGCACCCTACAGCATAGTTACCGACTCGTATGACATAAACAAGATCGCCAACGCCGAAAAGTGTGTTCCCGACGAGTGGATCACCGATGACGGCACCTATGTATCGAAGGAATTTGACGAGTACGCACGTCCGCTTATCATAGGCGAGCTCTCGCCGTTCATGGTGGACGGCTTGCCGAGGCATTTGTTTATTGACTAAACATACTTCATAAAACCCGATCAATTTTCTGCCTGACAAGCTGATCGGGATAGGGCATTGAGATCTGCAAGAAAATTTTCGCGCTCGGGAGCGCTTTCGGCACACGCTGTAAAACGCTCCCGTAAATGCCCATCAGCCTGTGCCAGACCTGTTTGTATTGCTATATATAAAAAATTTTAAAAAAGTATTGACAAACTCAAGATGATGTGTTATACTATAACAGTACTCTGAAAAGAGGGTTAAATATCGCGGGGTAGAGCAGTTCGGTAGCTCGTCGGGCTCATAACCCGAAGGTCGTTGGTTCAAATCCGGCCCCCGCAACCAAGGTTGGAGCAAAGTTCGCTTTGCTCCTTTTTTCTTTGCAAAAAATTTAACTGAGAATTTAAAAAAAACTATTGCAATTTATCCTTATTTATTATACAATAGAATATGTATAATGAG